>JBNJEB010000018.1:0-20163 GCA_051745425.1 Bacillota bacterium | reverse complement strand
ATGGTTCATACCGGTTCCAGAGGTTTTGGCCATCAGGTGGCCACTGATTATATTGATCTGGCCAAAAAGACTAAAGCTAAATACGACCTGAGTTTTCCAACAAATAATCTGGCCTTTTTCCCCTGGGATAGCAGAGAAGGCAGGGATTATCTGGCTGCAATGGGCTCTGCAGCAAATTTTGCCTATGCCAACAGGACTTTTTTAACAGAGACTATTAGAAAAGTATTTAATGAACTTTATTCAGAGAGTAATATTGAACTTTTCTATGATCATACCCATAATATTGCCAGAGAAGAAAAACATGTTGTTAATGGTAAAGAGGTGGAGCTTTTAGTCCACAGGAAAGGTGCAACCAGGCTTGGCCCAGGAGGGAAAGCATTAATTCCAGGCTCGATGGGAACTGGCAGTTATATTGTAAAATCTACTGATTCAGAAAATACCAGGCTCTCCCTGAATTCAACAGCCCACGGGGCAGGCAGGAAGATGAGTAGAACCCAGGCTAAAAAATCTATTAGCAGGCAGGATCATCAAAAGAGTTTAGGAGATGTTAAAGTTGTTTCAGCAGGAAAGAATATCCTTGATGAATCACCTCTTGCCTATAAAGATATTACAGAAGTCATTAGTTCTTTACAGATCAGTGATCTGGCCTATCCAGTTGCCCAGTTGAAACCGGTATTATGTATAAAAGGTTAAGCCAGGGGGGATCTATATGACTGATAAATTTTATGAAGAGAGAGTAAAAATGATAGACCGGCAGATTAAGGATAGAGGGATTAGTGCTAAAAAGATTTTAGAAGCCTTTAAATCGGTACCCCGCCATGAATTTGTGCCTGGAGAATACAGAAATCAGGCCTATGCAGATAGGCCATTGCCAATTGGCAATAATCAGACTATAAGTCAGCCCTATATTATTGCTGCTATGCTTGATAAATTAAGTTTAAACTCTGATTCTAAGGTGTTAGAAGTTGGCAGTGGCTGTGGCTATGTCCTGGCCATTTTAAGTCAGATAGTTGCTCAGGTCTATGGGGTTGAGCGGCAGTCTTCTTTAGTTGAAAAAAGCAGGGCTACAATCAATAGCCTTGGTTATGATAATGTTGAAATAAAATATGGTGACGGAAAACTGGGCTGGTCTGAGAAGAGTCCCTTTGATGCTATCATTGTTAGTGCAGCTACTGATCAGCTCCCGGAGCAATTGCTTAAGCAACTAAAAATAGGTGGTAAAATTATTATACCGATAGGAGATAGTTTTTCACAGAGATTAATTTTATATCATAAAATAGAAGACGGCCAGGTTAGAATGAATAAATTTGAGCCAGTTAGATTTGTGCCTTTAGTAGACGGAAAGTCTTGACAAAGAGTCCTCCAGCTTATATACTATACTTGAACAGTTGCTCAAGTATTTTATTAAGATAATAAATGGAGGAGTCTTTATGATATTGAATTATAAAATTAATGGTTATTACTGTTCGAGCTGCATGGATAAGGTTATTGATTCTATTAACGATTTGCCAGAGGTTAATGGGGCAGACCTGAATTTTAGTCTGGATAAGATTAAAATAGAATTGAATAAGGAAGCAGCCAGCAATCTAGATGATTTGGATAAGAGGGTTAAGGATTTAGTCGATAGGTTTGAACCTTCAGCTACTGTTGAAAAGGTTGAAGAGGATAGTAAGTTTAGAGAACGGAGTAATTTAAACTCCCAGGTAAAATGGTATAAAGATAGTAAAATTTATCGTCTGCTGGCTGGAATACTTTTCGGGCTGGTCGGCTTTGGATTAACAAGGAATAATCTAACTACTTATAATATAAATATTGGATTTTATTTAATAGGTTACTGGCTGGCAGGGGCTTCTGTTGCCAGGCAGGCAGCCAGAAATTTAATCTCCGGTAAAGTTTTTGATGAGAACTTCCTGATGACGATTGCCACTATCGGTGCCATGATAATAGGAGAATGGCCTGAAGCAATTGCGGTAATGGTCTTTTATAAAGTTGGCGATTATTTACAGAATAGAGCTGTATCTTCATCAAAGAACTCTATCAGGGAATTGCTAGAAATCAAGACCGACCAGGTAAAGGTAAAGACTGGTTCTGGAGATATAATCAAAAAGACTGCTGAAGAGATAGAGCCTGGCGATCAGATGATTATCGGAGCCGGCGATAAGATTCCAGTCGATGGCGAAGTAATCAAGGGGCAGTCTGCCTTAAATACATCGGCCTTGACCGGTGAATCTGAATTGATGAATGTAAAGGCCGGCGATGCTGTCCAGGCAGGAATGGTAAATACCAGTGGCTCTCTGGAAGTGAAGGCTGAAAAATTATATGAAGATTCTGCTGTGGCCCGGATTATTAAGCTTGTTGAAGAGGCTACTGGCAGGAAATCTAAAACTGAAAAGTTTATCACAAAATTTGCCCGTTATTATACACCGGCGGTAGTTTTACTGGCGGCAATGGTTGCAACAATTCCGCCTTTATTAAATTTCGGGACTTTTAGTACCTGGATTTATAGATCATTAATTTTTCTGGTTATATCATGTCCCTGTGCTTTAGTAATTTCGATTCCTTTGAGTTTCTTTGCCGGCATTGGTGTTTCCGCCAGACAGGGTATCTTAATTCAGGGAAGTAATTTTCTTGAAGCCCTGGCCGACCTTAAATCTGTTATCTATGATAAGACAGGGACTTTAACTGAAGGTGAATTTAAGCTTGTAAATACTGAAACCTTTAATGGATTTTCAGAAGATGAAATATTAAAGATTGCTGTTTCAGCAGAGCAGTATTCAAATCATGCCCTGGCTGAAGCAATTCAGAAGGAAAAAGTTCGGTTTGATGATTTAGATAATGTATCCAGCACCAGGGAACTTCCTGGCCGGGGCCTGGAAGCTGAAATTAATGGTCAATTGGTCTGGCTTGGGAGTCGAGACTGGCTTGCTGGTGAAAAAGCTTTAGATTTTGATGATAGCAGCAGTCAGGGAGCAGAGGTTTTGCTGGCCATTGATGAGCTGCCGGCAGGTGTATTTTATTTTAAAGATCAGCTTAAGTCAGGCATTGAGGATGTTGTTAAAAGTTTGAAAGCCAAAGGTGTTGAGCAGACTATCTTAAGCGGCGACAGGCAGCAGGAAGTTGCAAATGTAGCTGAGAAATTAGATATTTCATTTTTTTCAGAGCTTCTGCCAGAGGATAAACTTTCAATTCTGGAAGATATTAAAGCCGGCCAGTCTAAAAAGGAGAAACTTGCCTATCTTGGCGATGGCATAAATGACGCACCTTCTTTAGCCCGGTCAGATATTGGAATTGCCATGGGGGCATTGGGCACTGATGTTGCTATTGATTCGGCAGATGTTGTGATTATGGATGATAAGCTTGATAAGTTGGTTTCGGCTATTGATATAGCTGATCGGACCAGGAAATTGGTCTGGCAGAATATAGTTATGGCCTTAGGTGTAAAGGTAATTTTTATGACCCTTGGCTCATTAGGTCTGGTTGGCCTCTGGGCTGCGGTCTTTGCAGATGTTGGAGTTGCTCTGTTAGCTGTCTTTAATTCATTGAGAATCTTATGGGATTATAGGTCAGCTAATTAAACAATTTAATATCTAATGATTGGAGGAAGTTATTTATGGTTTCTGATGTAGAAGATAAAGCACAGAGTTGCCTGACATGTGAGGTGTTTAATCCCCATGAGATGATTGTTGATCTTTTAAAGAAAAAAGAACTGGATGAAGATGTTTACCAGAGACTTTCAGATATTTTCAAGGCACTTTCAGACCCGACCAGATTAAAGATAATAAATGCCCTGCGGATTAAAGAGCTCTGTGTATGTGATATTCAGGAAGCTGTCGGGCTTAGTACTTCGGCGGTTTCTCATCAACTGAGAATTTTAAGGAATCTTGACCTGGTAAAATACAGGAAGGAAGGCCGCCAGGCGATATATTCTCTGGCTGATGAACATGTACTGGCCCTTTTTAGCCAGGGATTAGAACATGTATTAGAATCGATTCCTGAAAAAAATTAAATTTTTTCTTCTTTGCACTACCCACCTATATACTTTGCCTGGCCAAGCTGATATGATTAATTTATTAGCAAGATTATTTTTGCCTGGATAGATTTCATGGTTAAATAAGTTTAATGTATTTAAATGTATATAATAGTTGGATTTTGATTTTATCCTGGATGAAATCTGGCAGAATTTCGGAGAAAAGCTAGAGCAGTCCCGGAGCAATCCCGGAGCAATTCCGGAGAAAAGCCGGAGCATTCCTGGAGGAAAACAATATTTGAGTTGGTCCTGACCGGTCTTTAAAGCCTGGTCAGGACTTTTTTCTTTTCTGCAAAAGTTTTTGCCGACCAGACTTTTAATTCAGGGTAAACTTATTAAATAACTGTGAAGGTTTAAATATTCATAACATTTTTGGAGGAGTTAGGCTAAAAAACTAGAATAGTATTATCAGGGCATGATTTTTATAATTAGTTGATAAGGAGGTAATTTATGAGAATAAAAGATCACCCTGTTCTGGAGTTTAAGCGAGGTAGAGAGATAAAATTTACTTATAATGGAGAAGAGATTAAGGCTTTTGAAGGAGAGACCATTGCCGCTGCATTGCATGCTGCAGGGGTAAAGGAGTTAAAGAAAAGCCTTCGTCATAATAGGCCAAGAGGTTTATTCTGTGCGATTGGCAATTGTTCGTCATGCTATATGGAGGTAGATGGAAGACCTAATGTTAAAACCTGTGTGACTGAAGTTAAAGAGGGTATGGAAGTTAATACCCAGCAGGGGAAAGGGGAACTTAGTGGATAGGATTGAACTGGCAGTAGTTGGAGGCGGTCCCGCTGGTCTGGCAGCTGCTTATAAAGCAGCAGAATTAGGTTTAGAAAAGATTGTATTATTTGAAAGAGATAATTTTTTAGGTGGTCAGTTAGTTAAACAGACCCATCAATTTTTTGGTTCAAAGGATCAATATGCAGGGACTAGAGGAGTAGATATTGCAACAGAATTAACTGAAAAGGTTAAAGAGAAAGAGTCTATTGAAATTAAGACTAAATCAGTAGTTCAGGGCTATTATGAAGATGGCGTGATCGGCTATCTTGAGGATGAGAGATTTAAAAAGGTAAAGCCTGAAAAAACAATCATTGCTACCGGGGCAGCTGAGAAGATGTTATCATTTCCCAATAATGATCTCCCTGGTATTTATGGAGCAGGGGCAGTTCAGACTTTGATGAATCAGTATGGTATTCTGCCTGGCGAAGAGATCTTGATGATTGGAGCAGGTAATATTGGTTTAATAGTTACCTATCAATTATTACAGGCCGGTGTTAAGGTTAAGGCTGTAGTTGAGGCCAGTAATAAGATTGGCGGTTATGCTGTCCATGCTACCAAGATCAGGCGGGCAGGGATTCCGATTTTAACGAAACATACTATTAAGGAAGCCAGAGGGCAGGCTAATGTTGAAGAAGCTGTCGTCTGTCAGCTTGATGAGAACTGGAACATAATAGAGGGAACAGAGGAGATTCTAGAGGTTGATACTATCTGCCTGGCAGTAGGCTTAACCCCAAAGGTTGATCTGGCCCTGCAGGCCGGCTGTAAGATGGCCTATGTGCCTGAATTAGGCGGAGATGTTCCTGTAAGAGATAAAGACTTAGAAATGTCTGAAAAGAATATTTATATTGCTGGAGATGCCGGAGGAATAGAAGAGGCAACAGCTGCTATTTTAGAGGGAGAGTTAGCTGCTGTTAATGCAGTTAGAGCAATCTCGGCTGACAGTTCAGATTTTGATAAAGTTTATGCTGAAGTCAGTGAAAAGCTGGCTGATTTAAGAAGGGGCCCAGTTGGTGAAGAGATAAGGGCTGGCCTGAAGAAAGCAAGAGGTGATGAAAATGCTGGAAGAGACAGGTATTCCTGCCAGAGAAGATATTCAAAATAATTTACCAGATGAGGAGCGGCTTAAAGAGGGTCCTGTTGCCATTTTTGAATGTTATCAGGAAATCCCATGTGATCCCTGTTATTATAGCTGCCCGATTGGGGCAATTAATGAATTTGAAGATATTAATAATTTGCCTGAACTGGACGCCGATAAATGTACTGGCTGCGCCCAGTGTGTGGCCAACTGTCCTGGACTGGCAATCTTTGTTATTGATTATACCTATAGCGATGAGGAAGGGGTTATTAGACTCCCCTATGAGTTTACACCTCTGCCTGCTGTAGATGAGCAGGTGATTGCCTTAGACCGTTCCGGGGAAGAGGCTGGAACTGGAAGAATTGTTAAAGTTATAAATCATGAGAATCAGGATAAGACAGCTGTTGTCTGGCTGGCAGTTCCCAAGGAGAAGCTATTAACAGTCAGACATTTCAAGAGGATGGAGGAGTCTATTGATGGATGAAAATGATATTATAATCTGCCGGTGTGAAGATATTTCCCTGGCTGAGATAAGAGAAGTGATTGAAGAAGGCTACACTACCATTAATGAAATCAAGAGGATTATTAGACTTGGCATGGGTCCCTGTCGTGGAGGCACCTGTCTTCAGTTGATTGATAGGATTCTTGCTGAATATCAGGAGACTGGAAGAGACCAGATTCAACAGCCGACCAATCGGCCTCCTGTTGAGGGTATAAAGTTAAAGGAGATAGCTGGTGATGCTGTTGAAAGATAGAGCTGAAGTTGTCATAATTGGTGGAGGAGTTGTTGGTCTTGCAATTGCTTATAATCTTGCCAAAAAGGGAATGGATGAGATAGTTGTTTTAGAGAGAGAATATTTAGGAAGTGGTGCTACCGGCCGCTGTGGTGCCGGGATTCGTCAGCAATGGGGCACTGAGATGAACTGTCGTCTGGCCAGAAATAGTATGGATATCTTTGAAAATATGAATGAAATTCTGGAAACAGAGATGGATATTGAGTTAAAGCAGCAGGGTTATCTGCTCCTGGCTTTTTCCGATAAGGAGCTGGAACAGTTCAGGAAGAATCTGAAATTGCAGGCAAGGGAAAATATTCCTTCCAGGGAAGTTACCCCTGAGGAGGCTAAAGAAATTGTTCCCCATTTAAATATCGATGATGTTGTTGGAGGTACTTTCTGCCCAACAGATGGCCATGCCAATCCTTTCTTAGTTGTTAAAGCCTATGCCGATGCAGCTGAAAGGCTTGGAGTTGAGATAAATACTTTTACTGAGGCGATTGATATAACTAAAGAAGATGGTAAAATTGCTGGCGTGCAGACAGATAAAGGCTTTATTGCAACTGAGAGGGTTGTAAATGCTGCCGGCGGTTATTCCTGTCAGGTAGGTGAGATGGCCGGACTTGATCTGCCTGTAAAGCCAGAGCGTCATGAGATACTGGTTACAGAAAAGGTAGAACCCTATCAGGGGCCAATGGTTATGTCATTTTCCTATAATATTTACTGTCAGCAGACGCCAGAGGGGCCTTTTTTAATGGGCTTTGGTGATCCTGATGAACCGGCAAGTTTTAATCGGAAGAGCAGCTGGGAATTTTTAGAGAAGATGGCAGAGAAGACATATAATTTACTGCCTCCATTAGGGGAGTTAAGGGTCGTCCGGCAATGGGCAGGCTTATATAATATAACACCTGACCGACAGCCGATAATAACAGAGTCGAAGCAAGTTCCTGGTCTTTATCTGGCCCTGGGTTTTTCCGGACATGGCTTTATGATAGCTCCGATGACTGGTATAATAATGGCGGAGATGATTCTCGGTGAAGAGCTGAGTCTGGAGTTGAATTTAGATCTGGAAAGATTTGAGAAAGGCAATTTAATTCTGGAGCCTTCTGTAGTATAGATATTTAATAAAATATTATTAATTAAGGGTGATGTTTATGAGTAATAGAGTTTTTGATTTAGAGAGACCTGAGAATGAACCGATTTATGATTATGAACCTGGGAGTAAAAAGAGGAAGGAAGTTAAACGACAGCTCAAGAAGATGAAGGAAGAATTTCTGGAGATTCCTGTTGTAATTGGCGGAGAAGAAATAAAGACTGATAATACCGCTGAGATTAAATGCCCCCATGATCACAGTACTGTTTTAGGACAGTACCATAAAGCAGATGAAAAACTTGTTAAGAAGGCGATTGAAAATTCTCTGGAGGCTAAAGCAGAATGGGCCAGCATGGACTGGGAAGATAGAGTTGCTATCTTTGATCGGGCTGCAGCTTTACTGGCAGGGCCCTGGAGAGCAAAGATTAATGCAGCAACTATGTTAAGCCAGAGTAAAAATATCTTTCAGGCTGAAATAGATGCTGCCTGTGAGTTGATTGATTTCTTCCGTTTTAATAATTATTATTTAAGTCAGATCTATCAGGACCAGCCAGCTTCATCAGAGACTGAGATTAATAAGATGGAATACAGGCCTTTAGAGGGTTTTGTCTTTGCTGTTCCGCCATTTAACTTTACTTCAATCGGCGGTAACCTGCCCTCGGCTCCTGCTGTCTGCGGGAATACTGTAATCTGGAAGCCAGCCTCAACAGCAGTCTATTCTAATTATTTAGTATTTAAGCTTTTAGAAGAGGCAGGCCTGCCGGCAGGTGTAATTAACTTTATTCCTGGTTCAGGTAGAGAGATTGGACCTGAAGTTCTTGCTGATTCCCGACTGGCAGGTATTCATTTTACCGGTTCTACCTCTACTTTCCAGTATATGTGGGAGGAAGTTGGCAAGAATATTAAGAGATATAACAGTTATCCCAGAATAGTCGGGGAGACTGGCGGTAAGGACTTTGTCTTTGTCCATAAATCTGCCGATTCTGAGGCTCTAGTAACTGCTTTAGTTAGAGGCGCCTTTGAATATCAGGGCCAGAAATGTTCAGCAGCTTCCAGGGCCTATATCCCTAATGAGATCTGGGATGAGATTTCTGAAGATTTGATACAACAGGTTGAAGATTTAAAGGTTGGCCCGGTTGAAGACTTTACCAATTTTGTCAATGCTGTGATTGACCATACTGCCTTCAAGGATATTACAGAATATATTGATCATGCCAGAGAATCAAGCAAGGCCAGAATTCTGGCCGGTGGAGATTATGATGATTCTAATGGCTTTTATATTGATCCAACAATAATTCTGGCTGAAGAACCTGATTATAAGACAATGAAAGAAGAAATATTTGGGCCTGTCTTAACTATCTATCTCTATGATTCTGAAGAATATGAGAAGACTTTAAAGCTTTGTGACGAGACTTCTCCCTATGCTCTAACCGGTTCTATCTTTAGTAAGGACAGGGAGGCCACTGTTAAGGCCAGAGAGATTCTGGTACAGGCTGCCGGTAACTTTTATATTAATGATAAACCGACTGGAGCAGTAGTTGGCAGGCAGCCATTTGGTGGAGCCAGGGCTTCTGGTACCAATGATAAGGCCGGGAGTAAACTGAATTTATATCGCTGGATATCACCGAGAACGATTAAAGAAAATTTAGTTCCACCAAGAGATTACAGGTATCCATTTATGGAAGATAAATAAGGAAAATTAATTGGCCGGCCAGTTTTGGTCGGCCTGTTTATGCTTAAAAAGAGGAGGGCCTGATTATGGTTAATAATTTTGACAGCAGACAATTAAATATTATTGAAGAGATTATTTTCTCTGAGAATGATAGGCTCTCGTCTTTAAACTCTCAAACTATTAAAAATCTAAAGCTTGATGAGAGTCAGGTTCTGGTTATTGAATTATCTGACCAGGATTCACTGGATTCATTATCAGCAATCAGGCGGGAGGAATATCTAAGACGCTGGAGAAGTAAGCTGAAGAAAAAGTTCAATCAGTTAATCTCAAATTATATTATGATTTCAATTGATATATTTAGACTGGCTGTATTTTTCGATCATAAAATAATCGCTGGCCAGGATTTAATTAAAGAGATAGAGTTAGATGATGACTTTAATAATATTGAAATTATATTTGGCCTTGGCCAGTACTATGATTCAATTGAAGAACTTTCCATATCCTATCAGGAAGCAGTTCAGGCTATAGATTATGCCAGGTTTTTTTCTTCAAAAGTGGCCAGTTATCGAGCGATTATAACTGAGAGAATTGCAAGATCTTTATTTAATAATGAAAAAGAAAGATTAATTTTATCTTTAATCAGGTCGAATAATTATCAACAGGCAAAAAATGAATTTTTTGAATTAAAAGAAGCTATTTATCAGGAATGCTGGCCGGCAGAAATTAAAATCAGGATCTATAATTTGTTGAGAAAGATTAAATCAGAAATTAAAAAGGGGATTAATCTTGAAGAAAAAAATATAAAAGAACCTGTTGAATTAAACTCACTAATTAATTCTTTAAATGCAAGGCAGGTTGATGAGATTGTAGATGAATTCTGGCTCTGGATTTTTCAGACGTTTAAAGAGCAATTGGCTTATCCTTCTCTAAGAGAAGAGATTCAGTCTGCCCTTGATTATATTAGAAATAATTATCATAGAGATATTACCCTGGAAGAGATTTCAAAAAAAGTAGGGCTTTCAAAGTATTATTTTAGTCATTTGTTTAGTAATGAGATCGGTGAGAATTTTTCCAGTTACCTGAGTCAGTATAGATTAAACAGAGCCAGTCAATTATTGCTGGATAATAGAAAAGAAAATATATCTGAGATTGCTTATAAAGCTGGCTTTAATGATCCTAATTATTTTGCCAGGGCATTCAAAGAAAAATTTGATTTATCACCGTCTAAATACAGGAATAGCAAATAAATAATAATTATAACAAGATAGTCTTGAAGGGGTTTAGGTATGATTGTGGAATATAGTTTAATAATCAACTGGAGAATATTATTTTAATTTAACATAACATAAGATTTTAAAAGAAGGAGCTGATTTTGGTGGCCCGAAAGGGAAAAGTTAAAATTGATAGGCCTAATTGGTGTAAAGCATGTGGAATCTGTATTGAAGTCTGTCCGGTGGAAGTTTTGGAATTAGGAAATAATAGGATTCAGGTAGCTAATTTAAAGAATTGTATTGGTTGTGAAAATTGTGAATTAAGTTGTCCTGATTTTGTATTAAAGGTGGTGGAAGATGATGAGTAAATCTAAAACATTATTACTCCAGGGTGATGAGGCTGTAGTAGAAGGTGGAATGGCAGCAGGAGCTGATTTTTTTGCCGGGTATCCAATTACACCGGCCTCTGAAATTGCTGAAGGTTTTTCAGAAAGGCTACCTGAAAAAGGTGGTAAATTTATTCAGATGGAAGATGAGATTGCTGGAATGGGATGTGTAGTTGGGGCATCACTGGCCGGTGCTAAAGCCATAACTGCAACCAGTGGCCCAGGATTTTCTTTGAAACAGGAAAATTTAGGCTTTGCGATAATGGTTGAAGCTCCCTGTGTTGTTGTCAATGTTCAGAGGGTAGGACCTTCTACCGGTCTGCCAACCTCGCCGTCTCAGGGAGATATTATGCAGGCTAAATGGGGTACCCATGGAGACCATCCGATTATTGCACTTTCTCCTTCATCGGTCCCTGAGACCTTTGATTTAACTGTTACTGCATTTAATTTAGCTGAAAAATATAGAATTCCAGTTATTCTGCTTTTAGATGAAATTGTTGGTCATATGCGGGAAAAGATTACTATTCCCCCTGCCGACGAGCTGGAGATTGTAAACAGAAAGAAGCCTAATCCAGAGGATAAGGATGAATTTTATCCCTATGAAGAGACAGAAGATTTAATTCCACCTATGCCTGATTATGGGACAGGATTTAAGTATCATTCAACAGGTCTTTTCCATGATAAAACTGGTTTTCCAAGGGGCAAGACTGAAGATGCCCGTAAATTAATGGATAGATTGATGGGTAAAATCAATAATAATCTAGATGATATTATTCATCTTGAAGAAGATTTGAATGGAGATGAAGAAGTCGCTGTTTTAGCCTATGGTTCAACTGTCCGTTCGGCAATAACTGCAGTTAATCAGGTTAGAGAAGAAGGGATTAAGGCAGGCTGGGTTAAATTAAAGACTATCTGGCCTTTTGCTGATGATTATGTTAAGGAATTAGCAGAAAAAGTTGATAGAATTATTGTGCCTGAACTAAATATGGGCCAATTAATCGGTGAAGTTAAAAGAGTGGCAGCTGGCAAAGCTGAAGTCACAGGGATTAATCGTTATGATGGGACTTTGATTACACCAGCCGATGTAGTTGCTGAGATAAAGGAGGCTCTTTAAATGGATATAAATATAGATAAGTACTTAAGACAGGATAAATTACCCCATATCTGGTGTCCAGGTTGCGGGCATGGTACAGTTTTAGGCAGTTTTGTCAGGGCATTTGATCAGTCAGGTTTAGATCAGGATAAGACTGTAGTTATCTCCGGAATTGGCTGTTCTGGCAGAGCTTCTGGATATTTAAATTTTGATACTCTACATGTTACCCACGGTCGGGCAATTACCTTTGCCACTGGAGTTAAAATGGCCAATCCAGAATTAAATGTAATTGTTATGACCGGTGATGGTGATGGTGCTGCTATTGGAGGCAATCATTTGATTCATGGTTCAAGAAGAAATATTGATATTACAGTGATTCTTTTTAATAATAATATTTATGGTATGACTGGAGGTCAGTTCTCTCCAATGACACCTACTGGAGATACTGCTACAACTTCTCCTTATGGAAATATAGACCAGAATTTTGATCTTTGTGAGCTGACAAAGAGTTCAGGAGCTACTTTTGTGGGAAGAGGAGCTTCTTACCAGCCAAGAAAGATGATTAAATTGATAAAAGAAGGCTTATTGCATAAAGGCTTTACTTTTATTGAAACTTTAACCCAATGTCCAGTTAATTATGGTA
Source organism: Bacillota bacterium (assembly GCA_051745425.1). Taxonomy (GTDB): domain Bacteria; phylum Bacillota; class Halanaerobiia; order Halanaerobiales; family Halarsenatibacteraceae; genus Halonatronomonas. Next base: position 7,410 of record JBNJEB010000018.1, on the reverse strand, counting down.
AAAGAAATATGATTGGTGGGGCTAGAGATATGTTAAAATGGCAGGATGAACACCTTGTTCCTGAAAAGAAATATGAGAATATGGATGAGGAAGAAAGAGAAGGATTAATATCTACCGGGATTCTTTATCAAGTAGACAAGGAAGAATATACAGATAAATATGAAAAAGTTATTAATGATGTAATGGCAGGTGAAACTAATGAGTAGATATGAAGTTAGATTAAGTGGTGCAGGTGGCCAGGGTATGATCCTGGCTGGCATAATTCTTGCTGAATCGGCTCTGGATAATGATCAGCTAAATGTGGTCCAGACTCAATCCTATGGGCCTGAATCCAGAGGTGGAGCCAGTAGAGCAGAGGTTGTATTTAGTAAGGATGCTATTGATTATCCAAAGGTTATTCAGGCTGACTTATTAGTTGCTCTGACAACTGAAGCTTTAGAAAAATATAAAGATGATTTAAAGGAAGAGGCGGTTGTTATTGCTGATTCTGATTATATAGATTTAGATTATAACCCGGCTGGGAAGATTGATTATTATTCAATTCCAATAATTAATACTGCAACTGAGGAAGTAGGTTTAAAATTGACAGCCAATATGGTTGCTCTAGGGGCAGCAAGTCATTTTATCCCTGATCTTTCAGAAGAGGAAATTTTAAAGTCAATTGCTTCTAGAGTTCCTGCCGGTACTGAGGATAAAAATAGAGAAGCATTTAAGGCAGGCAGAAAACTTATATCAACGATGAAATCTTAAGTTAGTGTAGTTTGTTGATTACGAGGAGGTAAAAAATGGCCGATTTAGAAAAAGGTTATCAAGAATGGAAAGAAAATAAATTAGATGCGACTGTGAATAATTATGGGGAAAGAAAAGATGAGTTTACAACAGGCTCTAACAGGCCTGTAAAGGCATTATATTCGCCTTTAGACTTAGAAGAGATAGATTACCTTGATGAGATTAATTTTCCTGGTCAGTTCCCATATACCAGGGGTGTCTACCCTACGATGTATCGGAGCCGTCTCTGGACTATGAGACAGTATGCCGGCTTTGGTACAGCCAGGGAGACAAATGAGCGTTTTAGATATTTATTAGATCATGGCCAGACAGGTTTAAGTGTGGCCTTTGACCTGCCAACCCAGATCGGTTATGATTCAGATCATGAGATGTCAAAGGGAGAGGTCGGAAGAGTTGGTGTAGCTATTGATACTCTAGCTGATATGGAAACTCTTTTTGATCAAATTCCTTTAGATAAGGTCAGTACTTCCATGACTATTAATGCCCCGGCTTCTGTGCTGCTGGCGATGTATATTGCTGTCGCTGAAAAGCAGGGAGTTGAAAAGGAGAAATTATCTGGAACAATCCAGAATGATATCTTAAAAGAATATATTGCTAGAGGTACTTATATATTTCCGCCTGAACCTTCTCTAAGATTGATCACAGATATCTTTGAATATTGTTCTAAGGAACTTCCAAGCTGGAATACTATCAGTATTAGTGGCTATCATATTAGAGAAGCCGGTTCTGATGCTGTTCAGGAGCTGGCCTTTACTATTGCAGATGGGATTGAATATGTAGAATCGGCTTTAAGTATTGGAATGGATGTTGATAGCTTTGCACCAAGATTGTCTTTCTTCTTCAATGGCCAGATGGACTTTTTAGAAGAAGTGGCCAAGTTCAGAGCTGCCAGAAGGCTCTGGGCAGAGATTATGAAAGAAAGGTTTGGGGCTGAGAAGGCTAAATCCTGTATGCTCCGTTTTCATACCCAGACAGCTGGAGCAGCATTAACTGCCCAGCAACCCCAGAATAATATTATTAGAGTTGCTCTCCAGGCTCTAGCAGCTGTCTTAGGCGGGACCCAGTCTCTCCATACTAATTCATTTGATGAGGCTTTAGGTTTGCCGACTGAAAAAGCAGCTAAAATTGCCTTGAGGACTCAACATATAATTGCTGAAGAGAGCGGCGTTGCTGATACTATTGACCCTCTAGCTGGTTCCTATTACATTGAAAGCATGACTGATCAATTAGTCAGCGAGGCCAGAGAATATTTAGATGAGATTGAAGATCTAGGTGGAATGGCTGAAGCTATCAAAGCCGGTTATGTGCAGAGAGAGATTCAGGAATCTGCCTATCAGGAACAGAAAGCTATAGAAAATGAGAAAAAAGTAGTTGTTGGAGTCAATAAATATAAAGAGGATGCTAAAGAGATTGGAGATATTTTAAAGGTTGATCCGAGTTTAGAAAAGGATCAATGTGAGCAATTAAATGATATTAGATCCCAGAGGGATTCAACTGTAACTGAAAAACATTTAAGTGATATTAGAGAAGCTGCAGTTAATGATGAAAATTTAATGTATCCTATCTTAGATGCTGTTAGAGATTATGTGAGTATAGGCGAGATCTGTGGTGTTTTAAGAGAAGAATTTGGTGAGTATGAGGCAAAGATATTTTAATAGCTTTGATAAGTAAGCAGGAGGGATATTGATGAGTGAGAATATAAAGGTTCTGATTGCAAAACCAGGCCTTGATGGTCATGACCGCGGGGCAAAAGTAATTGCCAGAGGCCTTAAAGAGGCTGGCATGGAAGTTGTTTATACCGGTTTGCGGCAGACTACTGAACAAATCGTTAGGGCTGCAATTCAGGAAGATGTAGATGTTATAGGTTTAAGTATTTTATCAGGTGCCCATAGCCATCTTTTTCCAGAAATAATGAAAAAATTAAATGAAAGTGGTAAGGATGATCTACTTGTGATTGCAGGCGGTATCATACCTGATGAAGATCACGCTGAATTAAAAAAGCTTGGAATAAAAGGTATATTTAAGCCAGGTACCCCAATCAATGAGATCGTTGAGTTTATTCATCAGGAATTAGATGTGGCATAATGAAGATCGATGTAGATAAGATTTTTGCCGGTGATGAAAAGACAGTTGCCCGGGCAATTAGCCTTGTAGAGAATGCCAGGGAGGATGCCTTTGAGCTACTCAGGAAGCTTTATCTGAAAACAGATTTAGCCTATCTGCTTGGAGTTACAGGGCCACCAGGCGGTGGGAAAAGTACTTTAGTTGAAAAAATAGTGGCTAGGTGGGTTGATACAGGGGAAAAGGTAGCAGTTATTGCTATTGATCCCAGCAGTGAGTTTTCTGGAGGGGCTCTTTTAGGTGATAGAATTAGAATGGGAAAGATTGCCACCCATCCAGATGTATTTATTCGAAGTATGGCTACAAGAGGTTATTTAGGCGGTTTAAATCCGGCTATATTTGATACAGTACTTGTATTATCGGCGGCAGGTTATAAAAGAATCGTTATAGAGACTGTTGGGGTTGGCCAGAATGAGATAGATATTGTAAGTCTGGCTGATACTACCTTAGTTGTTACAGTTCCTGAAGCCGGTGATGAAATCCAGTCTTTTAAAGCTGGTTTAATGGAGGCTGGCGATTTATTTGTCTTAAATAAGTCTGATCATGCAACTGCCCATAGAATGGAATTGATTTTAAAACAGATGATAGATCTGGCCAGATCAGATAATTCTGACTGGCAGATTCCTCTTATTAAAACAGTTGCCACTGAAGAAGAGGGTTTAGATGAATTAATGGAACATATAGGTTCTCATAAACAATATTTACAAGACTCCAGTCTGGAATTAGATAATAAGAAAAAAGTTATGAAAAATCATCTAATTCATTTGTTAGAAGAAGGGCTTAGAAATAAGTATATTGAGCCACTTTTAAAAGAAACAAATTTTGATAATTCAATAAATGAAGTAATAAAGAGAGAAATAGATCCATATACTAAGGTTTCTGAATGGCTTGATAAAATTGGGAAGGAGGATTTTAATAATTGAAAATTGATCATATAGGTATTGCTGTGGAAGATCTGGAGACAGGTTTGGAATTTTATCGTGATGCCCTTGGATTAGAGTATAAAGGGCAGGAAGAAGTTGAAGAGCAGGGTGTTAAGGTTGCTTTTTTAAAAATAGGTGAAAGTAAAATTGAATTGTTAGAGCCTTTGAATGAAGATAGCCCTATTGCTAAATTTTTGAGTAAAAGGGGAGAAGGTATTCATCATATTGCTTATTTAGTTGATGATATTGATGAAAAAGTTTCTGACATGGATCTTGAAGGAGTAAGGTTTATAGGAGATGAGCCCACTAAAGGGGCAGGAAATAAAAAGATAATTTTTGTCCATCCCAAAAGTTCTAATGGAGTTCTTACTGAATTATGTCAACCTATAACTAAGGGGGAATAATTAAAATGTCAAAAGAGTTTAAAATTTATGAGGTAGTTTTAAAACAGTTAGATGATGCAGCAACTGAATTGGACTTAGACCCTCAGGTGAAAGCATTATTAAAAGAACCTGTCAGGTCTCTGTCAGTAGCAGTACCTGTAAGAATGGATAATGGTAGTGTTAGAGTATTTAAAGGCTTTCGCTGCCAGCATAATGATGCCTTAGGACCAACTAAAGGTGGAATTCGGTTTCATCCTCAGGTAGAAGAAGCTGAAGTGCAGGCACTTGCAGCCTGGATGACCTTTAAATGTTCATTAGTAGGTATTCCATATGGAGGCGCTAAAGGTGGCGTTTTATGTAATCCTAAAGAGATGAGTAAGGGAGAATTAGAAAGACTATCCAGGGGCTTTATTCAGGCTATTTCTCCAATTATTGGACCTGATAAAGATATTCCTGCTCCTGATGTATATACAAATGCCCAGATTATGTCCTGGTTTATGGATGAATTCTCAAAGATCAAAGGTGTTAATACTCCAGGGCTTGTTACTGGTAAACCACTGGTTATTGGTGGGTCATATGGTCGTGATTCAGCTACAGCTAGAGGTTTAATGTATACAGTAAGAGAAGCTGCTAAAGAAATGGGAATGGATTTAAATGGAGCTACAGTAGTTGTTCAGGGTTATGGAAATGCCGGTAACTTTAGTGCTAAATTTTTACAGGAATTAGGGGCAAAATTAATTGCAGCTAATGATTCGAGTGGTGGAGTATACAATCCAGATGGAATGGATGCTTTTGACTTAAAAGAATATAAAGATGAACATGGAGAACTTTTAGGATATCCAGGTTCTAAAGAAATCAGTGATGAAGATTTATTAACTTTAGAATGTGATATATTGGTTCCAGCTGCTATGGAAAATCAAATTAATGAAAAAAATGCTCATAAGATAAGAGCTAAGATGGTTGCAGAGGCAGCTAATGGCCCGACAACTCCAGAAGCAGATAAGATATTAAATGATAAAGGGATTGTAGTTTTACCTGATATTTTAGCAAATGCAGGTGGAGTTACTGTTTCATACTTTGAGTGGGTTCAGAATATGTATAACTATTACTGGGATAAAGAAGAAGTTGATAGCAAGTTAGAGAAAATCATGGTTAATGCATTTAATAGAACCCATAAAAAGCATCTGGAAAAAGATGTTCCTTACAGGGTAGCAGCTTATATGGTTGCAATTGAAAGGTTAACAGAAGCAATGAGAGCTAGAGGTTGGGTTGAATAAATAATTAAGTTAGACATATTAAATATAATTATAAAAGGCAGCCCGGATATCCGGGCTGCCTTAAAAACATTAATTTATCCACATTTTGACCAGCCACAGTTGTTGCAGACGACACAGCCTCCATCGCTGGCCAGTTCACTTTCACATTCCGGACATTTTCTTTTTTCATCAGGATTGTTCTCTGGTCTGAATCCTCTAGTAGCTTCAGCAGCTTTTTCTTTTACAGCTTCAGAATTAAAGTTCTTATTCTTAAAATTTAAGTCACCATTTTTATTGGATATTTCAAGAGCCCTACCAATGGCATCTGGACAGGAAAGATTTTTAACTTCAGATCTGATCATTGCTGCTTCACAGCGAATCCCTTTAAGTTGATCAGTTATTTCTTCGACAGGCATGCCACTCCTTAAAGCCAGAGAAGTTAAGCGACTGATGGCTTCAGATTGGGCATGACAGCCACCACCTTTTCCTGTTGTTGTAAATAATTCACAGATACCTTCTTCATCAGAATTTATTGTTATATACAATTTTCCGCAACCAATCAGGGTTTTTTCAGTTGTACCAACTGTTACTTTAGGACGGCTTCTTTTGCTTTTGCTATCTCTGTCATCCTGATCGCTGGATTTTGTTGTAAGAACCTGGCCTGAACGGCTCCCATCTCTGTAAATAGTAATACCTTTACAGCCTAGTTTATATGCCAGTTCATAAGCATTTTTAACATCTTCTTTTGATGCATCATTTTTAAAATTAATAGTTTTGCTGACAGCATTATCGACATATTTCTGGAAGGCTGCCTGGGTTTTTATATGCCATTCAGGGCTTATATCGTGTGAGGTTACAAATATTTCTTTGAGTTCATCAGGGATTTCATCAATTTCCTGGATTGAACTCTGGGTTGCTAATTTTTCTTTAAGACTATCATTCATAATGCCTTTTTCTTCAGCAAGCTTAGCAAATATTGGATGAAGTTCAACTAATGTTTCATCGATTACATGTCTCTCATATGCCAGGGCAAATAATGGTTCAATTCCGCTGCTGGTACCGGCAATTATACTGATAGAGCCTGTTGGAGCAATTGTAGTTGTTGTTGCATTTCTGTATTCTGTTTCATAGATGCTTTTATTAAAATTAGGAAACGGACCACGTTTTTTGGCCAGTTCATGGGAGGCTTCTTTAGCTTTTTTATTGATGAAACCCATTATATTTTCAGCTATTTCAACTGCTTCCTGGCTGTTATATGCCAGGCCTAATTTTAATAGTAGATCACTATAGCCCATTACCCCGAGACCGATTTTTCTATTTCCCTGTACCATTTCAGTGATTTTATCAAGAGGAAATTCACTCATGTCGATAACATTATCTAGAAAATGGACGGCTTTCTTGACTGTACTGGCCAATTTATCATAGTTGATTTCAGCATCTCCAATCGGTCCTTCAGTCATTTTAGAAAGATTAATAGAACCTAAATTGCAGGCTTCAAAGGGGAGCAATGGCTGTTCGCCACATGGATTGGTACTTTCAATCTTTCCAATTTCAGGAGTTGGGTTTTCTTGATTGATTTTATCTAAAAAGATAATTCCTGGTTCTCCGTTTTTGTGAGCCATTTCAACTATTAGGTTAAAGATATCATTGGCATCTTCTAGACCAGTGATTTTGCCAGTTCTAGGATTTATTAATTCATATTTCTCATTATTATTATAAGCCTTCATGAAATCTTCAGTTATAGCTACAGAAATATTGAAATTGTTTAATTGATCTTCTTCTTCTTTACAGGTTATAAAATCTCTAATGTCAGGATGGTCAACTCTCATAACTCCCATATTAGCGCCCCGTCTTTTACCACCCTGTTTAACTGTATTAGTTGCTTCATCAAAGATTCTCATAAACGAGATTGGGCCACTGGCTACTCCCCCAGTTGTC
>JBNJEB010000017.1:0-20483 GCA_051745425.1 Bacillota bacterium | reverse complement strand
ATACCTGCAATCATTGCAAAACCAGCTCCTAATAAAGCAGCAGCAGTAATTATAGTATCAATAACTTCTGGAGAAAACTCAACCATTTTTAATTACCTCCTTTCTGGATATCAAATCAAAAATTAAATTCAGACTAAAATTAACCGTCCCTGGCAACTGCTATGTAAGCAATTGCTATCATACCGAAAATCAATGCCTGAACAGCACCAACAAATAAGTCAAACCAGGCATGAAGCGGTACTGGCATTACCCAGGGGGCAGCCTGATAAATTAATGTAATAATAATTCCGCCACCTACCATATTACCAAATAGACGGAAAGAATGAGAAATAGGTTTGGCAAGTTCACCAACTACATTTAAAGGTAAAAGAATAAATACTGGTTCTGCAAATCCTTTAAAGTATCCAAAGACACCATTCTCTTTCATCCCTTCATAATGACTGATTAAAAATACAACCAGCCCAAGCCCAAGAGTTGTATTTAAATCAGATGTTGGGTTTTGAACTACCGGGATAAAGCCGACGAGATTTGAAAGGCCAATAAAAGCAAATATTGTACCAATAAAAGGTAACAATCTTCTTCCATGGCCTGGAATCATCGGTTCTATTTGATCCAGTATAGCAGTCACAAAAAGTTCTGCACCATTCTGGAGTCCAGTGGGAACCTCCTTCATATTTTTAGTGGCAGCCCAGGCTATAATAATCAAAACAACACAGACTACCCAGGCCCAGATCAATGTATCTGTAATTGGCAATGACTCATTACCAAATAAATATGTGACTACCTGTGGTCCTGGATCCATCATAATAAAACCCCCTTCCTTCTTTTCTAACATTTCTACTCAAAATTCTACTCATCTTTCATGTAATTCTGCCAGCCAGTTTTTACCATTTCTATAATAGCAGATCCGATAATTGTAAATTTGAGAATCAATAGGCCGATTGCTGCTGCCAGAAAATTTAAGTTCTGATTATTAAAAGCAACAAAAAGCACTACAAAATAAATAAAATAATTAATAAAACTTCGATTACGCATATATTTTTCGGCTTCAGTTGGTCCTAGTTCTATAGCCTGCTGACTCTGAACAAGTTTTAATCTGAATAACAACAGACTAATACTCATCCCAAAAACCAGTCCTAAAATAGCATCTATTTCCTGACTAACTGCAGCTGACCCTACTAAAAAAAGCCCAACAATCAAAACCCTCTTTGTTAATATCTTAACAACTTTTGCCGGTTCTTTCGCAAAAAGATTATCCATTAGTCCATGAGCTCCTTAACTACCTGATATACAGAATAAAAACCAGCACCTACACCTATAATTAATCCGATTATAGAAATTACTGGTTCTGTGTTTAAAAGTCCATCCAGCCAGGCTCCGAGAAAATAACCAATCCCGATTGAGACAACCATTAATATACCTATATATGTAAGCAGACCTAAAGCTTTCATTATTTGCCCTAAGTCATTCTTATCCATCATGATTATCTCTCCTTAATACCTTCTATATAAAACATTAAATTCCTGCTTTAATAATTTAAATCACAATTTTCTAAATGATTTAACTCTTTTCTTGTTGGAGAGATCTGCCCTCTTTGGGAAGCTCAACAGTAAATATTCCCAGTCGATAAAAGCTGTATAATAAAAATATGAAGGACATTATCAGTAATAACATTCCATTTTGAAAATTTAAGCCATTAATAACTATTGCAACAGAACCTAATACAATACTCATAATATAAACAATTAAAACTGATTGCCTGTGATTCCAACCAAGTGCCAGCAATCGATGATGTAAATGACCATGATCAGCTCTAGCAATTGGTTTTTTATAATATATACGTCTAATTATAGCAAAAGCTGTATCAAAAATTGGAATACCTAAAGCCAGTACTGGAACAAATAAAGTCATTGCAGCGGCACTTTTTAATGCACCTATTATAGAAACAGTTGCCAGGATATATCCAATCATCATAGACCCACCATCGCCCATAAAAATTCTGGCAGGATAGAAATTAAATCGAAGAAACCCAAGCAAGCTACCTGCTAAAGCAACTGTTAAAATAGCAGTAATAAGCTGGCCTTCCTGCAGACTGACAATAAATAGGGTTATAGCTGCAACAATAGAAACCCCTGCTGCCAGGCCATCAAGACCATCAATTAAATTTACTGTATTAGTCACACCTACAATCCAGATTATGGTAACTGGTATAGCAAATATTCCTAGATATATCATACTATCTGCAAAGGGATTACTAATAAACTCAATAGAAACACCGGAAAAAACCAGAATAACTGCTGCTAATATCTGGCCTAACAATTTAATGGATGGTTTTAATTCATATATATCATCAATTACACCAATTAACATAATCAAACTTCCACCTAACAGAATACCAGTTCTGTCAGATGCAGCCTGACTGCCAAATAAAACCGCAGCTGTGAAACCTAAATAAATGGCGATCCCCCCAAGATTAGGAACTGGCCATCTATTTATTCTTCGTTTGCCTGGCTTATCAACAGCCTCCAGTTTAATGGCAAAGCGCCGAATTATTGGCGTACTTATATATGTAATTATTAGTCCAATCAAGAAAACTTTTAGATAAAGAGACATTATAATAACCCCTTATAAACTATTTAGTTCCATACAACCTATCCCCAGCATCTCCTAGTCCAGGGACAATATAAGCATGATCATTTAACTTTTCATCAACTGCTCCTGTAAAGATATTGACATCTGGATGCTCTTCTTGAACTCTTTCAATTCCTTCTGGTGCGGCTACCAGACACATAAATTTTATAGTTCTAGGATTTCTCTCCTTGATAAATTTAAGAGCTGCAGAAGCCGAACCGCCAGTAGCAAGCATTGGATCTACCACTATTAAATCTCTTTCATTTATATCAGTTGGAAGTTTACAGTAATATTCCACTGGCTCTAATGTATCAGGATCTCTATAAAGTCCAATATGGCCAACTTTAGCAGTTGGAATTAGCTTAAGGACACCATCCAGCATCCCAAGTCCAGCTCTTAAAATAGGGACAATTCCAAGCTTTTTACCGGCAATCTTACTGGCTGTCATAGTCTGAATCGGTGTCTCTATTTCAACTTCCCTGGTAGGCATATCTCTGGTCACCTCATATGCCATTAAAGTTGAAATTTCATCTGCCAGTTCTCTAAATTCTTTCGGTCCAGTCTCTTTACTTCTTAATAAAGTCAATTTATGTTGAATCAAAGGATGATCAAAAGTAAAAACTTCGCTCATTATTCAGTCATCTCCCTTTCAATATTATCTATTTTACCAACCCTTCTTTGATGGCGTCCACCTGAATAGCTTGAATTTAAATAGGTCTTAACAACATCCTTAGCCAGCTCAATCCCAATAACTCTGGAGCCAAATGTTAAAATATTTGCGTTATTATGAGCTCTAGCCATCCTTGCAGAATAACTATCATGACAGCGGGCAGCCCTTATCCCTTTAACTTTATTGGCCGATATAGCCATACCTATTCCTGTTCCACAAATTAAAATACCAACTTCAGAATCACCATCTGCTACATTTCTAGCAGTTTTTTCTGCAAAATCTGGATAATCAACTGATTCTTCACTATCGGTACCAAAATCTTTAACCTGATAGCCTTCATTTAATAACCATTCTTTAATATCTTCTTTCATATTAAAACCGGCATGGTCAGACCCAATTGCTATCTGCATTATATTTCACTCCTTATTAATTTTATTCGTCAACAATAATATATTTCCTGCTTATATAGATAAATAATCGATTATCCTTTAGAACTATTATCTAAATCTATAACCTTGCTCGCTGCTCTCATTAACCTATTCATAACAGCCTCTCCTAATCCTGAATCAGAAATCTTTTCAATTAATAAAGTTTCAAAACCTTTATTATCCATATCCCGAAGCAGGGCAAAAAGCCTGCGAGCTATAATTTCTGGGTTTGTATAACTACCCATTTCAAATATTTCAAGATTCCCATCAGCACATTTACTGGCTGCTTTAAGCTCAGAGCTGGCTAAAAGGTCATTAATTTTCTCAGCAGTTTCTGTTGTAATTAATAAAGCTCTCTTACCTTTTATTTTACAGGCCTCTTCCCAGATAAAAGCCGGTGAATCTCCATTTAATATTATTACTTCAGCCCTGGGAGAATAATGTTTATATTTTAAACCTGGAGACTTAGGAGAATTATCTGTTTCAACTTCATACTGCTTTTTTAATTTCTTGCCCAATACCTCTTCAATTTGGTATGCAGTTATACCTCCTGGTCTAAGTAAAACCGGCTCATCTTCAGTTAAATCTACAACTGTAGATTCTAATCCAACTGAACAGGAACCGCCATCAACTATTAAAGGAATTTTATTATTTAAATCTCGTAATACATGCCTGGCTCTAGTTGGACTTGGAAAACCAGAAGAATTTGCACTGGGAGCAGCAAGAATCAAACCAGACCTTGCCAGAATTGCTTTCGTAACAGGATGTGAAGGCATTCTAATAGCTACAGTATCAAGTCCGGCAGTAGTTTCATAGGGCAGTTCTTCTTTTTTGGGCAAAATAATCGTTAAAGGACCTGGCCAAAAACGGGTAATCAATTCAAAAGCCATATCCTTGATTGGTCTCGGAGAAACTCGATAAATATCTTGATGCTCAGCAATATGAACAATTAATGGATTATCATGGGGTCTACCTTTAGCAGCAAAAATTTTAGCAACGGCAGCAGGCTTAAAACAATCACCTGCAAGACCATAAACAGTTTCTGTTGGAATAGCTACTACTTCTCCCTGCTGTAATAATCTAGTTGCTTTTAAAACAGCTTCACTACCAAGGATTTCAGCAGGAGACAAATTAATATCCACTTTTAAAGTTTCAGTTTTCATTAATTATCTCCTCCACTCCGGACAAATACAAACCTATCTTTTCCGGCACCATCTTTTAATAACTGAAAATCATGCCAATCATCCAAATTAGAAAAGAGTTCTTTAATAGTGGGACCCTGTTTATCTCCAATTTCAAGCGCTAAAAGTCCACCATCCTTTAATATTTTGTTAGCCTGAGGGATTAACCTTTTATAAATATCCAGGCCATCTTTCCCGGCATGAAGGGCTTCTTCAGGCTCAGACTTAACATCCTTATCCAGATCTTCATATTCCTTTGTAGAGATATAAGGCGGATTAGATACCACCAGATCTATTTCTCCTGTTCTTTCAGGCAATAATGGCTCCAGTAAATCTCCTTTGATCAGGCCTGCTCTCTGAAAAAGATTGAATTTTTTTAAGTTTTCTCTGGCCACCCGAACAGCCTGATCAGATATATCTATCCCAATACCTTTAGCTTCAGGAAGATAATATAAAAGACTTACTAAAATTGCTCCACTGCCTGTACCAACATCAACTATCTTCCTGGATAAATCAGATTCTTCCCGGGCGATCTCCAGAATCTTTTCAACTAATTCTTCTGTCTCTGGTCTGGGAATTAATACTCCTGGTTCAACATGAAATTCCAGAGACATAAATTCTTTCTTCTCAGTCAAATAACTTACAGGAGTGCCCTGGGCTCTCTTTTTAACCATTTCTCGATACTTGCTAATCTCTTCTTTTTTTAATGGATAATCAAAATTCACATATAATTTAACTCTTTCAGTTTTTAAGAGATCAGCCAGTAAAACTTCAGCATCTAACCTGGGACTGGATATATTTTTAGTTTTAAAGAATTCTTCTGTTTTATTTAATATATCTTTAATATTTAAACTCATAGAATCCAATCCCTTCCCTCTTAAATTTAAAGCTTCTCCAGTTTCTTCTTTTTATCTTCTTCAATCAATGGCTCAACTATTTGATCAATCTGACCATCAAGAACATCATCTAATTGATGAATTGTCAGATTAATTCTATGATCACTAACTCTCCCCTGGGGGAAATTATAGGTTCTTATCTTCTCGCTTCTATCGCCACTACCTACCTGACTCTTCCTGGCTTCAGCTCTTTCATCCTGTTTCTCCTGCTCAAGCTTTTCTCGAACCCTGGCCCGAAGAATCTTCATAGCCCTGGCTTTATTTTTATGCTGAGATTTTTCATCCTGACAGGAAACAGTAATATCCATTGGCGTATAAGTAATTCTCACTGCTGAATCAGTAGTATTAACACTCTGGCCACCTGGGCCACTGGAACGGAAGAAATCAATTTTAAGATCATTCTCGTCTATATCTATATCAACTTCCTCAGCTTCAGGGAGTACAGCTACTGTAGCTGTTGAAGTATGAATCCGCCCACTTGATTCTGTTGATGGAACTCTTTGAACTCTATGAACACCACTTTCATATTTCAAGCGACTGTAAATAGAATCTCCTTCAACATTAAAAATAATCTCCTTAAAACCGCCTACTCCACTTTCAGATGAAGACAAAACTTCGACTTTCCAGTTCTGTTTCTCTGAATAACGGGAATACATCCTATATAAATCACCAGCAAATAGAGCAGCTTCATCTCCCCCGGCACCTGATCTAATCTCAACAATAACATTTTTCTCATCATCTGGGTCATCAGGTATTAGCAATAATGGGAGTTCTTCAGCCAGCTTATCCAGTTCAGGTTTTAGCATTTCTAATTCTTCTTCAGCCAGCTCCTGCATCTCGCTATCTTCACTCAGCTCGACCATCTCTTCAGCTTCTTCTGCCTGCTGTTTTAAGTCTTTATAACGCTTATATTTATCAACTAATTTTTTAAGCCTGGCATGCTGCCGAAGTAATTTCTGGTATTTCTGGCTATCATTCATAACTTCAGGGTCACTGATCTTTTTACTTAATTTATCATAATCACTAATTAATTCTTCAAATTTATCTTTAACAGTTTCTATATGCATATATTACACCTCTTATTTACTCTCTTTAACTTCATGACAGTGTCGACATCTTGCTTCATAAACTTCTTGAGCTCCAACCATAATCACCGGGTCGTCATATGCTGCTGGCTCACCATTGATTAATCTCTGAGTCCTGGTTGCAGGTTCACCACAGACAACACAAATTGCATGAAGCTTCTCTATATATTCAGATCTTGCCATTAAATCAGGTACTGGACCAAATGGTTCCCCTCTAAAATCCCGATCTAATCCAGCTATTATCACTCTTTTCCCTTTATTAGCTAGGTCTTCACAAACATTTACAATCTCCTCACTAAAAAACTGAATTTCATCTATCCCGACTACCTCTGTATTTTCCTTTACTCGCTCTAAAATATCTTTGGGTCTATCTACAGCAATAGCTTCAATGCTAGCTCCATTATGAGAAACCACATTGGATTTATCATACCTGTCATCCAGACCAGGCTTAAAAACCTGAGCAGTATGTCCTGCTATATTAACCCTGCGAAGACGTCTAATCATCTCTTCACTTTTCCCACAATACATAGGTCCTGTTATAATTTCTAACCAGCCACTTTTACTTATTTTATACATTTAGACGCCACCTTTATTAAGAATAATTTCCCAAAAAAAAAGCAGAGCATCTGCCCTGCCCTGCCATCAACAAAAATTACTCTTCATCTTCATCCTGTTCTCGACCATACTTTTTATTAAATCTTTCAACCCGTCCACCACGACTTGCTTTGCGCTGCTTTCCAGTATAAAATGGATGGCAACTGGAACATACTTCAACTCTAATTTCCTCTTCGGTTGAAATAGTTTCATATTCTTCACCGCAAGCACAGTAAACAGTTACTGGGTCTGCTTTTGGATGTATATCTTCTTTCATCGAAAATCACCTCTTCCTTATTTGCTTCAGTTATTAATGATTATATCACAGGCTTTTTTGGGTTGCAACCGGCTATAAACTATTATTTAGACAAAACTTAAACAAATATATAATTCAGTTAAAAAGCCCCCTGAAAGCTCTAAAAACTTTCAGAGGACCGTATTTATTCTCTATATTTAATTCTGAACAATAACTCCGACTCCATCAGGAATCACAGTTATCTCTGGTTTATCATTATCGAGAAGGCCTTCTGCCATCCTGATAGCCTGATCCATACTTTCAGCTTTATGCATATACATATCCTCCACCATCTTTTCAGGTGCTGCAGTTATCATAATAACCTCGAATCTATCCAGGATCCTGGCCAAAATCTGTGATTCCCACTGATCTGGCACAGTTTCTGTTCTATCTCTGGAAGCAATATTCTCTCTTATCTCTTTAACACTTTCAGCCTCACAGAAAGTATTATAAAAAGCATCGCCTCCATGGCCATCAGAACATTCTGCCGCTATTATAATTACTCCACCTTCTTTACAGGTAGCTTCGGCAGCTGTCATCCCTTTTACTGCCTGATAAATATTCTGATCAAGTGGATACCCGCCATTTGTAGTTATTGCTATATCAGCTGGTACAGCCTTCACACCAGCCAGTTCAGCTACAAAGTCAGTCCCCTGCTTATGGGCAGTTTTAAAATCTCCGGCAAAGGCATTAATTATTTCCTTATCTTCATTGATTGCAACATTTAAGATAAAGGCCAGGCCAGCTTGCTCAGCAGCATAGACCATATCTTTATGCATCGGATTTCCTTCTATAATCCCGGTTCTGGCATTGGGATGGGCAATAAATTCACCGCAGTGATTGGCCAGCACCGTCTCTTTACTTGCCACCCCTGGAAGGACACTCTTTCTCCCCCCAGAATAGCCGGCAAAGAAATGGGGTTCTATAAAACCTTCTGCCAGAAGCAGATCAGCCTCAACAGCATGCTGATTTAAAATCAATTTACCTCCTGAAGGCAGGGTCCCATAATCGACCATATCTTCGGCATTGGTACTCTTATGCATAACCAATTTCTCATTCTTAACTACATCTTCACCAAATTTCTCTATCATCTCAGCTTCAGTCGAAGGTCTATGAAAGCCAGTTGCAATCAAGAGTGTAATCTCAGCATCTGGATTTCCTGCTCTTATCTGTTCTAACATTGGCGGGATCATAAATTTACTCGGTACCGGTCTGGTATGATCACTACAGATAATTACAACATTATCTTTTCCTTTAGCAAGTTCTGCCAGACCTGGACTGTCTATCGGATTGGCCAGAGCCTGGTCTACCAGTTCCTGTTGACCTTTTTCAGGCTCGAACTGATTGGCCTTTGATGTTAAAGTTGCCAGGACCTGATCATCTGGGAGATTAAACTCCAATCCCTCTCGACCATATGGAATTTTAAACTCCACTTAAAGTCACCTCCACTTAAATATTTATAAGCAATTAATCCTCTAAATCGAAAATCTTACCTGGATTCATAATATTATTTGGGTCAAATCCCTTTTTGATCATTCTCATCAATCTTAATTCCTCACCAGAGACAGCACTCTTAAAGTATTTCTTTCTCTTAGAGCCAATACCATGCTCTCCACTTAATGTGCCGCCTAAACTGTAGGTGACTTCATAGAGTTCTTCTAAACATTTATCTTCTATTTCATACCATTCTTCCATTGTATGATCAGGATTCTTAACTAAAGTTGCATGTAAGTTACCGTCACCGGCATGACCATAACATGGTATCTG
This sequence comes from Bacillota bacterium, assembly GCA_051745425.1. GTDB lineage: Bacteria > Bacillota > Halanaerobiia > Halanaerobiales > Halarsenatibacteraceae > Halonatronomonas. The sequence continues at coordinate 10,936 of JBNJEB010000017.1, read as the reverse complement.
GATATCATACTTTTCACCTAATCGCTGGAGCTCTGGAATCAGATCAGGAATTCTGGCAATTGGAACAACAATATCTTCCAGGCTCTGCTCAGGACTTACTACCATAAAGGCTTCAGCAATATTCCTTCTTACATTCCAGACCCGCTCACTGGTTGTATGGTTATCAGCAACATAAACCTCCTGGGCATTATTCTTCTCACAGATCTCACCGATCTTAAAGTAATCTTTCTCTACCTGGTCTTCATCTGCCCCATCAACTTCAATTAAGAGCATGGCTCCGCAATCTTCATAGGGAAGATGTTCATTTAAGTATTCACAGGAAGTCTTAACAGATAGCTGATCCATAAACTCAATACCTGTTGGTATAATTCCGGTCTCTGTCATAATCTTCGGCACTGTAGAAATAGCAGTCTTGGCATCATCAAATAAAACCAGCAGTGCCACTTCTTTTGTCGGTTTAGGCAGTAATTTAACAGTTGCCTTGGTTACAATACCCAGGGTTCCTTCAGAACCAATCATTAATTTCTTAAGATCATAACCGGTTACATCTTTAACTCTCTTTCCGCCTAATTCAACAACTTCACCATTTGGCAGAACAACTTCCATACCCATAATATATCGGCCAGTCACACCATATTTAACAGCCTTACCTCCACCGGCATTTTCAGCAATATTTCCTCCGATAAAACAGGATTCTAAACTCATCGGATAACCGGCAAAGAATAAACCTTCCTCTTCTAAATCTTCCTGAACATCATTGGTTATAACTCCACCTTCAAGCACCATCATCATATTGTCAAAATCATATTCCACAACGCTATTCATATTTTCAAGAGAGATAACAATCCCACCATGATCTGGAATAGCTCCTCCAGAAAGGCCACTACCTGCACCTCTAGGAGTTACTGGAATCAATTCTCTATTGGCTAATTTAATCACGCCTGAAACTTCCTCAGTTGAATTCGGGAGAACAACAACTTCAGGAAAACTTGCATATTTCTCCTTGGGAGTCTCATCGTGGGAATAGGCTTCAATTTTTGCTTCATCGGTTAAAACATTTTTCTCGCCAACAATATCTACTAATTCTTTTAGAATATCTTCTGTCACAGGATTATACTTCAACCTTTTCAACCTCCTCTTGTAACCGCTCATTAATCATCGGTACCAGATCAAATAGATTACCTACAAGGCCAATATCTGATACTTTAAAGATATCTGCATCTGGATCTTCGTTTATCGCAATAATATGATCCGCAGTCTTCATACCTGCCAGATGCTGAATAGCTCCTGAAATACCAATAGCTATATATAGATGTGGAGTAACTGTCTTGCCACTTAATCCGACCTGATGAGGATAGGAGATCCAGTCCATCTCAACTGCATCCCTGGAAGCTCCAACAGCCCCATCAAGCATATCTGCCATTTTCCAGATCATTTCAAAGTTATCGGACTTTTTAAGGCCTTTACCACCTGCTACTATTGTATCAGCATCAACAATATTGACATCTTCACCTTCAGTAGTTCTAAAACCTACTCGCTCAACCCGACCATCATATAATTCCGGGTCAAAATCAAGTTCAATTATCTCACCTTCCCGGCCAGGTACCTGTTCAGCCGGTGATGTTGATTTCGGTCTAACAGTAGCCATTTGCGGCCTATGCTTTGGGGTATGAATAGTTGCCAGGATATTACCGCCAATAGCCGGCCTGGTCTGTAATAAATTGCCTGTCTCTTCTTCTATATCAAGTTCAGTACAGTCAGCAGTTAGCCCTGCCCCAACCCTGATTGCAACATGGGGAAGCACAGTTCTACCCTGAGTCGTTGCTGCACCAAGAATAATCTCAGGTTTATATTCCTCTACCAGTGAAACCATTATATTACTATAATTTTCAACAATAAAATTCTCCAGGCGAGGGTCATTAATCAAATAAACCTTATCTGCCCCGGCCTCAATTAATCTATTTGCTTCTTCTCTACTAACATTATTTCCTATAATAAATGATGTGAGATCTTCATCTAGCTTATCAGCCAATTTCCGACCTCTGGTCAATAATTCAAAGGCAACCCTTCTTAATTCTCCATCATTGGTTTCTGCCATCGTCCAGACACCACTGTAACTCATATAGTTTTTTCCTCCTTTATAATAAACCAGTTAAAATTATAATAGATCATTTTCTTTCATATATTTAAATAATTCATCAATTGCAGATTCATATTTTGTCTCATCACTTGCATCGATTAATTTTCCACCCCGGGTTACCTTGGGTCTGTCAATATTTACAACTCTAGTCGGTGAACCATTAAGTCCTAAATATTCTTCTTTCATCGGAATATGCTCAGAATTGACCGGTGATATCTCTTTATCTCTGGCCTTTCTCTTACCTGATAATGTCGGTAATCTCGGAAAACTTATCTCCTTGACAACTGTTATTAATGCTGGCATCGGCATCTTTATCTTTTCATAGCCATTTTCCAGCAGTCTTTCAACAGTAATATAATTCTCATCAGGTTCAGTATAGGTTGTATCCCCAGCAAAATGAACGTCTTCTACTTTGCTGACATAGGTTGCCAGGGGAATATCAAGGAATGATGCAATCCCTGGACCTACCTGAGCAGTATCGCCATCAGTAGCCTGTAAGCCACAGAAAATCAGATCATAATCACCGATATCTTTAATACATTCTGAAAGTGAATAAGCTGTTGACCAGGTATCAGCCCCGGCAAACTCCCTGCCAGAAAGCAATACCCCATCATCACAACCCATGGCAATTGCCTCTTTTAAAGCCTTCTCAGCTGATGGTGGGCCCATTGTTACAGCTATAACCTCACCACCATATTCCTCTACAATTTGAATTGCTGTTTCAATAGCATATAAATCAAGAGGATTAATAATACTCTCGACTCCGTCTCTTTTCATTGTCCCTGTCTCTTCATCCATTTTAACATTACTTGTTTCTGGTACCTGTTTTATTGGTGTTATAATTTTCAAGCTATTTACCTCCCTAAAATTCTATTAGAATATTCCTGCATAAAATGTGCTGACCAAGAAAGTTGTCAAAAGCGCAACAAATAAACCATATAAAATAGTTACAACAATTGTTTTCCTCATAACCAGACCTTCTTTTCCAATCAAACCAACAGTAGTTATCGCTGCAACAACATTATGAACACAGATCATATTACCACCAGCTGCTCCTGCAGTCTGCAGACCAAGAGTAGGAATAATTTCAACTCCAGAGGCTGCAGCAGTCTCAAACTGGAAAGCACCAAACATAATATTTGATACAGTATTAGAACCGGATATAAAGGCTCCTAAAGTACCAACAAAAGGTGCTGCAAAATGCCAGCCTCCGCCAATTATATCAGCAGATGCAAAGGCCATCTCTTCTAGCATTGTAAATTCAGCAGCTGCATTCGAATTCATCATTATCTTAACCATTGCAAGAGCAAAGAATAAAGCAATAGCTGCTGGCTGAATAGTCTTAAGAGTCTCTTTCCAGCATTTAGTGGCTTCACCTTTCTTCATGCCATGCATAAATGGAATAAATAAAGCAACTAAAATGAAAGGTATTACACCAGGATTATATAATGGACTTACACCTTCAGTTACTGTAGTTCCAAAGATATTTTCCCAGGAAATTGTAATACTCTGTAAGAACTCAACTAATCCAAAAAATTCCAGTCTTGTTATAACTAATAATGAAGCAATAATAATATATGGTAACCAGGCCCTGAAAGGACTTACTGTCAGCTCGCTTCTCTCAGGAACATTAGCTTCAGCCTTGACTTCATCCTCCCATTCTTCTGGCCACTCTTCATGATCTGGGAAATCCCAGTTATCTTTAGGTACTAAAAATCCTCTCCGAGTTGTAAAGACAAAGATCGGTAAAGCTATTAATGAACCTAAAAGTGAAGGAACCTCTGGTCCAACAAAATTAGCAATTAAAACCATTGGTATTCCAAAAAGAAGCCCTGTATAAATCGCTAGAGGCCAGACCTTTAAGCCTTTTTTGATTGAGCCTTCAGATATTTTAGTCATAACGGCAACTATAGCTAGAGGTATAAATAAAGCCATAGTTCCATTTAAAATCCCCGCATAACCGCCTATCGCCTCTAAGAACACTCTAAAGCTTTCTATCTCTACTCCCATACTTTCTATTGGAAGTTCTACTACTCCACTCAATGCATCAAATCCGCCCCAGATCGGAACACCTACAGCGCCAAATGATACTGGAACACTATTGGCTATTAATGCAACAGAAGCTGCAATTAAAGGTGGAAACCCAAGGCCTACAAGCAAAGGTGCGGCTACAGCTGCTGGAGTACCAAAGCCAGCTGCTCCTTCAAAGAATGCTCCCATAAGAAAGGCAATTAATAAAGCCTGAACCCTTCTATCAGTTGAAACATTTGCCATCGAATAAGAAATACTTTTTACTCCACCACTTGATTTAAGTAATTGTAAAATTAATAATGCCCCAAATACAATTAATAAAATTCCTATTGCATCGACTACTCCACCAATCGAGGCACCTGCAATCCACTGAAACGGCATGTCCCACCATATCATCGAAATAATAACAGCTGCCAGCCAGCCAATTGGCATTGCTTTTTTGGCAGGCCACATAAATCCAATCATCAAGACACCTATAAGCACTATCGGTATTGCTGCTAGTAATGCTAACATAAATTATACTACTCCCCTTCTAAATTATAATTTTATGTTCCTAAAAAATACTACCTACTAATAACTCCGAATAAAAATTGCTCTAACAAAAATCAGTAAACTTTAAAGATTAACAGGCCTCCTTTCATTTAATAATAAATAATATATGATGGTCAGACCATCAGTCGTCTATATACTCTTTTCTAGATAACTGGACAATCTCCTGCATAATTATCTAAAAATTTTAACATGTATAAAAATTCTTTTTTTCACATTAATTTGTTCATCATTTCACTGTTTTATAGGCCATTTTTTAAAGAATAATTTAAATTTCCCTCCAAAATAAAAAAGCCCTGACCGGCTTTAATTGCCAGTCAAGACAGACATAGTTTATTATATTTAACCTCTTTCTTATTCCATAAGTCCGGTCAGGATTCAGTTTAACCTCAATTTTAATACGACTGAAGTTCTATTTCAATACAATTTAAGTATCTATCATTTCAATTAAGAAGAGGAGCTTCTTTAAATTCCAGACCTAACCTGATATAGTTTTCCTCCGGGAATGCTCCGGCTTTTCTACGGGAATGCTCCGGGATCCACTTTATATCTCTCCTATTAGCATCCACAATCACCAGACAACCAGACCTAATTATAGCTATATATTCCAGTTAATTAAACATTACCTGCTTGCAAATAAAAAATAAATATCTACCCCGACAGATATAATTATATTATTCACAAATTTGTATAAAAATAATTTTCAGTTATTAGCCCTCAATCTCACGATTAATCAATTTCTCAACATAATTCAGATGCTTATTCATCTCCTTGATTGCCCTATCTGGATCTTTACTTTCAATAGCCTTAAAAATATTATCATGCTGAATAGTAAATTCATTCATCGTCTCCTCTTTGGAGACCAATTTTGTCCTTGTATATTTTATATGAAAATCCAGGGCATCCATAATCGAGGTCATCAAATAAAATAAGACTTTATTCTGGGCAGCTCTGGCTACACTATAATGAAAATCCCTGTCAAGATCAATACTCTCTTCTTCAAAACCACTTTTAGACTTCATTTTTTTAAGAACAGATCTTAAAAACTCTAACTCTTTTTTATCTATTCTACTTGCAGCCAGCCTGACACAGTCAGTCTCAATTACCTTTCTAACTTCAAGGAGCTCTGAGGCAACATCATCCTCTAAAAGCAATACTAAAGATAAAGGCTCCAGTAAATTCTTATCTGCCTTTTCTTTAATAAAAGTACCTTTCCCAGGCCTACTCTCTATCAGACCGATCATTTCCAGGGCACTAAAGGCCTCCCTGATTGAAGCCCTGGAGACATTTAACTGTTTCTTCAGAGTCCGTTCAGATGGGAGTTTGTCACCTTTTCTCAGCTCGCCATTATAGATCATAGACTTTATCTGTTCTATAACCTTCTCATATACTTTTTCAGTTTTAATCGGCTCAAATTTCATTGTATGTCCTCCAGAATTTATAAAATTTCCCGCAAAGCTTTAATCAACTCAGAATTGCTTTTGGTATTCTTTATCTGTTTCAATAAAGTTTGTAACACTTCTCCTTTATCCATTCTATCGGTCTGGCGCCTTAACTGCCAGAGAACCTCAAGTTCTTCCTCAGTCATTAATAACTCTTCCTTGCGGGTACCAGACCTCTGAATATCAATTGCCGGGAAAATCCTTCTCTCAGCTAAAGATCTATCAAGGTGAAGTTCCATATTGCCGGTACCTTTAAATTCTTCATAAATAATATCATCCATTCTGCTGCCTGTATCAACTAAAGCAGTTGCCAAAACAGTTAAACTCCCGCCTTCTTCAATATTTCTACCAGCTCCAAAAAATCTTTTAGGAAAATGCATGGCCGTTGGATCAAGCCCGCCAGATAAAGTTCTACCGCTGGGCGGAGTCGTCACATTAGCAGCCCTGGCCAGCCTGGTAATACTATCTAATAAAATCACAACATTATGACCATGTTCGGCAAGTCGCTTAGCTTTAGAGAGCACAAGTTCAGCCACCCGGACATGTTCTTCTGTGGGACGGTCAAAGGTTGAACTGATTACTTCTGCATCTACTGACCGCTCCATATCAGTAACTTCCTCAGGCCTCTCATCAATCAAGACAACCATCATCTTGGCCTCCGGGTTAGATAAGCGAATGGTATTGGCAATATTTTTCAATAATACAGTCTTACCAGCTTTAGGAGGAGAAACAATTAAACCCCGCTGGCCTTTGCCGACCGGGGAGGTCAGGTCTACCAGCCTGCTTGAAATCTCCTGGGGATGGATATCAGACATCAACCTTTCTTCAGGATAAAGAGGTGTCAAATCTTCAAAATAAGCCCGTCTGGTCGCCTTTTCAGGGGCCTGATAGTTAACTGCTTCAATCCTCAAAAGAGCTAAATATCTCTCATTATCCTTAGGTTCCCTAACCTGTCCTGAGACAACATCTCCAGTTCTTAAATCAAACCTCCTGATCTGAGAAGCTGAGATATAAATGTCATCTGTTGAAGGTAAATACTTAGATGGCCTGATAAATCCATAGCCTTCGTTATCTAATATCTCAAGCACTCCCTCAGCAAATATATTACCCCCTTTTTCTGTCTCCTGTTTTAAAAGGGCAAATATCAGCTCCTTCTTTCTCATCCTGGTATAGCCAGATATAGAACGCTCCTGGGCTAATTCATGTAATTCTGTAATAGTCTTTTTTTCTAATTCTGCAATATGCAAGAATTTCGCCTCCCTGAATAATCTAAATAATTGAATGAATTCCTAATCGATATAAAAGATAAATCGTTGAAAAATATATTACTAAAAGTGAAGCTGCTCCCCAGCCCAGCCTAAATATAGAGCGCCTGGAGCGATAAAACAAACTGATCATAACGATCAATGTCATAATCATAAAAGCCATAATTGGAATAAGGTTGGTTAAATTAACACTGGCCAGAACACTGCCAGGATAAAAGAAATCTATCCAGACTAAAATTATTAAATTAAAAATATTCGAGCCAAGAACATTTCCTGCAGCCAGATTAAAAGCACCAATTTTTATTGCAGATAAGGTTGTGGCCAGCTCCGGTAAAGAGGTTACTGCTGCCAGAAAGACCGGGCCAAAAAATGTATGACCCAGACCAGTGATTTCAGCCAGTTGGTCCACCACATTTGTTAATCTTATCCCGGTTAAAATAATAATTATACTGGCAACCACAAAGATCAAATAAGATTGATAAAGTGAGATTTCTGGAAGAGGAGTATCTCTCTCCACAGCCCCTTCTCCAGCCATAAATTCAAACAGACCCTGATCTCTCTCCCTGGTCCCAAATCGGATGATCAGACGGAAACCAACCAGATATATTAATACAATCAAGATGCTATCAAAACCAAGTCTAAAATCTGGAGCAGGTATTTCTGCAATATTATATAAAATGATTGCTGATGCTATAACAGCACCTATTAGAAGAGAAAAAAGACCAGGTAGAAGGTGGGATAAATTCATCTTGAGAAGCATTGGACCAGGACCTTCAACTATATCTAAAACTGCAAGAATAGCCAGATTAAACATATTACTGCCGATTATTCCTCCAAGGGCCAGATCTGGAGCCATAATTGAGGCAGCTGCCCCCCCTGTTACCAGTTCAGGTAAAGAAGTAACAAGAGCCAGTAAAATTGCCCCAACAGCAAGTTCCCCTAATTTAGTTCTTGCAGCTATTACATCTGCCGCTTTAGTTAAAAATGTTGCTGTAAAAACAATGATGGCAGCATAGATAAATAATTCAAGCCAGAGCAAAAAATCTCCTCCAATCTATAAATAATTACTTATAAAAACCCTGCCCCATTGTAAGGATTAATAAAAATGGCAGCAGGGTTTCTGATAAATTTTATTCAATCAAACTAAGCCTGACCTGCACTGCCAAGCATGGCAATTTTGCCTTTTACCTTTGCAGTAATGGCATCTCTCCCAGGTCCACAGTATTTCCTGGGGTCATAGAGCTCGGGCTTTTCAGCAAAGACCTCTTTAACTCTACTGGTAAAAGCCTGCTGGAAATCTGTATTAACATTTACCTTTGAGACACCAAAGGTAATTGCTTTAGCTACATCCTGATCAGGCACCCCGGAAGCGCCATGGAGAACTAATGGAATATCAACTTGATTATTAATCTTTTCAAGGCGATCATAATCTAATTCAGGGTCACCTTTATAGACGCCATGGGCTGTCCCTACTGATACAGCCAGGCAGTCTACTCCAGTTCTTTCAACAAATTCAGCAGCTTCTGCTGGATCAGTCATTGCTGCATCCTTTTCTGCTACTGAAATATCATCTTCAGTTCCACCTAGTTTCCCTAATTCTGCCTCAACTGTTACTCCAACGCTATGGGCAGCTCTTACAACCTCTTTAACAATTGCAATATTTTCTTCAAAGGGATAGTGGGAACCATCAATCATCACAGAAGAAAAACCTCGCCTGATACATCTCATGGCCACATCAAAATCACTCCCATGATCAAGATGGAGAGCAACTGGTATATTTGTATTCCTGGTAGCAGCATCAACCATTGCAATAACATAATCCATACCTATATATTTAATGGCACCCTCACTTGCCTGTAAAATCAAAGGAGATTTCTCTTCTTCAGCAGCCCAGATTATCCCCTGTAAAAACTCCATATTGTTAATATTGAAACCCCCAACGCCATAACCATTTGCATATGCGTCGTTTAATAGGTCAGCCATAGGAACTAAATTCATTAATTATTCCTCCTTATTGTCTACTTGGTTTAAGCGGTGATCTATTATCTTCATATTTTAAAACTAGCTCTTTTGAATTCTCTAGAAATTTCAAGTCAGCCAGATTAACTGCAGTAATATTTAAACTACCTGGGCAGCGCAAACAATCCAGATGAATTTCATCTTCAGATAAATCTATACCTATATCTTTTGAGCCACATTCGCAGTTTAGATTACCTTCTGCTGCAAGATCATGTAAAAGGTCAAGAGCCGAGAGCATAATTTCTGGATCCTGAAAGTCGTCGAATCCTAAACCGGCAGCCAGTAATTCAAGTTCTTTCTGCTGGCGGTCAATCTTGCTCTGAAGAATATAATATGGACCGTAATAGCCTAAATTCAAGCCTGTTCTTGGACAGTTTAAGCTTCTAACAGTACTTTTTGTCCAGAATTTTTTATGATCCACTTTCAAATCATGCCTCTTACCGCAGACAAGACAGTAAGGTCTCAGATTAATCTCATCTTTCTCTCTAAATAGGCTTATCTTTTGGTGACCACATTCACATTTTAAAGGCACAATTTTATGTCCTGAAAGATGAAAGATATTTAGTTGATGAATATCCAGCAGTCCACATTTTGAACAGCGGACAGCCATGGCTATATTTTTATCGATCAGCATATTATATCACCTGATTAAATAATTTAATCAGGATTACACCCCCTATATCCTTATTATTCTGCACTCAAATTAAAAATCCTCTTTATAAGGCAAAGATTACAGGATATAGAAGTCAAGTTATATCTTAATGGATTACTTTCTAGAAATAGCAACTGCAGAAATCTCGACATCTACATCTTTTGGTAAACCTGAGACTTCTACAAAGGCTCTGGCCGGTGGTTCGCTGGTGAAATATTCGCTATAAACATCATTAATTGCCCCAAAGTCATCCATATCAGAGGCATAGATATTAACTTTAACAGTATCTTTAAGGCTGCTGCCTGATTCTTCTAAAATAGCCTTTAAATTCTCTAAAGACTGTCTGGCCTGCTCACTGACATCACCTGTTAGCAGATCTCCTTCTGGAGTCAGAGGAATCTGACCGGAAATATAAACTAAATTCCCTGCCTTTACTGCCTGTGAATATGCTCCTATTGCTGCTGGTGCTTTATCTGTACTAATAACTTCTCTTTTCATAAATATCATACCTTTCTTTTTTTGATTTATTTCCCGATAAACTCAGGCTTTTCTTTATTAATAAATGCTTCTAAACCAATCTTTTGATCTTCAGTACCAAAACAGAGTGAAAATGCATTAATTTCAAAGGAAATACCCCGCTCAACACCGGCGTCAATTCCATAATTAATAGATTCTTTAGTCATTTTAACTGCAACTGGGGCCTGTTTAACAATCCTTTGAGCAAGCTTTTCAGCTGCTTTTAAAGAGTTCCCATTTTCTACAACTTTATTAACTAAACCAATTTTTTCAGCCCTTTGAGCATCTATTCTATCACCAGTATATAGCAGATATTTTGCCG
>JBNJEB010000016.1:0-21741 GCA_051745425.1 Bacillota bacterium | reverse complement strand
ATGGAAGAAGGACTAAGATTTGCTATTCGTGAGGGTGGCCATACTGTTGGTGCTGGTGTTGTAACAGATATTGTTGAGTAGTTAGCTTAAATAGAAAAAGCTAGAGGTTGTTTCCTCTGCTTTTTCTATCTTTATTTAACTTTTCATCAGCCTCTAAAGGAATAAAGGAGGGAAGAGAATGCCTAAACATGAAAAAATCAGAATTAAATTGAAAGCATATGAGCATGAGCTTTTAGATAAATCTGCAGAAAAAATTGTATCAACTGCTGAAAGAACAGGAGCTAATATTTCAGGCCCGGTTCCTTTACCAACAGAAAGAGAAATTTTTACTGTTTTGAGATCACCTCATGTTCATAAAGATGCTAGAGAACAATTTGAAATGAGAACACATAAAAGGTTGATAGATATTTTAAAACCTAACTCTAAAACAGTTGACGCTTTAATGAGGTTAGATCTGCCTGCAGGAGTTAATATAGAAATTAAATTATAAGATTTCATTGTATGATTGGAGGTGTATTATAAATGTCCAAAAGTTTAATAGGGAAAAAATTAGGAATGACTCAAATTTTTAATGAAGATGGAGAGTCAATTCCTGTTACTGTTATAGAAGCGGGCCCATGTGTAGTGACACAGGTTAAAACTGAAGAGAAAAATGGTTATTCAGCAGTGCAAATTGCTTATGGGGAAGTTAAACCTAACAAAATTAATAAACCTCAAAAAGGAATATTTGATAAGTTAGGTGTTAAACCCAAAAAGCATATAAAAGAATTCAGAAATCTTAATATGGAGAATATTGAGCCAGGAGATAAATTGACTGTTGACCAATTTGAAATTGGTGATTTAGTTAATGTCTCTGGGATTTCTAAAGGTAAAGGCTTTGCTGGTAATATAAAAAGGCATAATCATGGAACTGGACCAAAAACACATGGTTCAAGAGCATACAGAATACCAGGATCTATTGGAGCTACTGATGCTTCAAGGGTTTTTAAGGGACAAAAATTACCAGGTAGAATGGGACATGATCAAGTCCAAATGCAAAATCTTCAAGTTATTAAGGTTATGAAAGAGGATAATGTGATACTTGTAAAAGGTTCTGTTCCTGGCCCTAAAAAAGGCATTATTAGAATTGAAAGCGTAGACTAACACTCTGGCTAGGAAGGAGGAGATATTGAATGCCCGAATTATCTGTATATAATAAAAGTGGTAGTGAAGTTGAAAAAGTAAATTTGAATAAAGAAATATTTGAAGAGGATGTTAATGAACATGTTGTTCATGAAGCTGTAACTGCTCAATTAGCAGCAAAAAGGCAGGGTAATGCCTCTACTAAAGGTCGAAGTGAGGTCCGCGGTGGTGGAAGAAAACCCTGGAGACAGAAAGGTACTGGTCGCGCAAGACATGGTAGTATTCGTTCCCCTTTATGGGTTGGTGGAGGAATAACATTTGGTCCTAAACCTAGAAGTTATAAGAAAAAGATTAATAGAAAAACTAAAAAACTTGCTCTCAGATCGGTATTAACTGCAAAGGCAGATGCTGGTGAACTAATAATTGTTGATGAATTATCATTTGATAAGCCAAAAACAAAAAATGCTGTTGAAATTTTAAGTAATTTGAATTTAGATGATAAAAAAGTTTTAATTGTTTTACCTGAAAAAGATAAGAATGCTTATTTGTCTATCAGAAATATAGCAAATGCTAAAACTATGGTTTTAGATGGAATGAATGTTTATGATTTATTAAATAATGATATGATTGTTATTCCTCAACCAGCTTTAGATAAATTAGAGGAGGTGCTCTTGAATGGATAATGCACGTGATATTATAATTTCACCTCTGATTTCAGAAAAGACTATGAAATTAATGGAAGAAAATAATGCATATACTTTTAAGGTGGCCAAAAAAGCAAATAAAATTCAGATTAGACAGGCCATTGAAGATATTTTTAGTGTAAGAGTAGTTAAAGTGAATACTATGAATATGAAAGGTAAGAGAAAAAGATTAGGTTTTACAGAAGGAAAACGACCTGATTGGAAAAAAGCTATTGTTAGACTTGAAGATGGAGATAGTATTGAGATATTTGAAGGTGTTTAATTAAATAAGTAATAAAGGAGGGTGAAATAATGGCTATTAAGAAGTTTAAGCCTACCACTCCTTCCCGGAGATATATGACTGTTTCTGATTTTAAAGAGCTAACCAGCACAGAACCTGAGAAAAGTTTGTTAGCTCCTCTAAAGAAATCAGGAGGTAGAAATTCAAATGGTAGAATTACCTCACGTAGACGGGGTGGAGGACACAAAAGAAAATATAGAATAATTGACTTTAAAAGAAATAAGGACGGTATTCCTGCAAAAGTTAAAAGCATAGAATATGATCCTAATAGATCAGCCAGAATTGCATTATTAACTTATTATGATGGTGAAAAGAGATATATTTTAGCACCAAATAAAGTTGAAGTTGGTGATGTTTTAGAAACTGGTTCTGGATCAGATATTAAGCCAGGTAATGCTCTTGCACTACAGGATATGCCTGTTGGTACTATAGTTCATAATATTGAAATGCAGCCAGGAAAAGGTGGACAGATAGCTAGGTCCGCAGGGGCAATGGCACAAATCCTTGCAAAAGAAGGTAAGTTCTGTCATATTAAAATGCCATCTGGCGAAGTACGTTTAATAAGAAAAGAATGTAAAGCAACCGTAGGACAGGTAGGAAATATTGAACATGAGAATATAGTTATTGGTAAAGCTGGACGTTCACGCTGGTTAGGTAAAAGACCAAAAGTCAGGGGAGTTGTTATGAATCCTCATGATCATCCACATGGTGGTGGTGAAGGTAAGTCACCAGCTGGTAGACATCCGGTAACTCCTTGGGGACAGAAGACTATAGGTAAGAAAACAAGAAAACCTAAAAAATCTGATGAATATATCATTAAATCCCGCAAGGCTAAAAAACGCTAAAGCGGAAAGGGGGATTTAATCTTGGGTAGATCATTAAAAAAAGGACCATTTGTAGAAGAAAAATTGATGGCAAAGATTGATGAGATGAATGAAAGTGGCCAGAAACAAGTAGTTAAAACCTGGTCTAGAAGTTCAACGATTTTTCCTGAAATGGTCGGTCATACTATTGCTGTTCATGATGGTAGAAAGCACGTTCCAATTTATATAACAGAAGAAATGGTTGGTCATAAGTTAGGAGAATTTGCTCCTACTAGAATATTTAGATCACATAGTCGTCATACAGAAAGATCAACAGCTCTTAAGTAAATTGATAATAGATTGGTTTTAGATGAGGGGTGATAAAATGGAAGCTAAAGCAATTGCAAAGCATGTAAGAATTTCTCCAAGAAAAGCCAGACAGGTAATAGATCTGGTAAGAGGAAAAGATGTTGGAGATGCCATAGCAATTTTAAAAAATACTCCAAAGAGAGCATCAAAAACAATAGAAAAGGTTGTTAATTCAGCAATTGCAAATGCCGAAAACAATCATGATATGATTGTTGAAGATTTGTATGTATCAGAAGCTTATGTTGATGAAGGTCCAACGATGAAAAGGTTTAGGCCGAGAGCTATGGGGCAGGCATCAATGATTAGGAAAAGAACGAGTCATATTACTATTAAATTAAAAGAGAAAAAGGAGGGATAATTTTGGGTCAGAAAGTAAATCCCCACGGACTTCGTGTTGGTGTAATAAAAGATTGGGATGCTAAGTGGTATGCAGATAAGAATGATTACTCAGAGTTGCTTCATGAAGATATTGAAGTTAGAAAACATATAAAAGAAAAGATGTTTGACTCTGGTATTTCAAGAATTGTAATTGAAAGAGCAGCTAAAAGGCTTAAAATAGATATTCATACTGCTAGACCAGGGATGGTAATTGGTCGTGGCGGTTCTGAAGTTGATGCTTTAAGACAGGATGTTGAAAATATAACTGGAAAGAATGTACAGATTAATGTTGTTGAAGTAGATAATCCTGATATGGATGCCCAATTAGTTGCTGAGAATATAGCTGGCCAGTTATTAAAAAGGGTCTCATTTAGAAGAGCTATGAAACAGGCTATGAATAGAGCTATGCGATTAGGTGCAGAAGGTTTTAGAGTTCAAAGCAGCGGTAGATTAGGTGGCGCTGAAATGGCAAGAAGAGAAGGGTATAGTGAAGGAAGTGTTCCTCTCCATACTTTAAGAGCAGATATAGATTATGGTTTTGCAGAATCTAAAACAACCTATGGAACAATAGGTGTTAAAGTCTGGATAAATAAAGGTGAAATACTTCCGGAAGTTGATGAAGACTAGTAATAATTATAGGAAGGAGGCAACATTATGCTTGTCCCAAAAAGAGTAAAACATCGTAAGCAACACAGAGGACGCATGAAGGGCAAGGCTCAAAGAGGCACAGAAGTAACCTTTGGAGAATTTGGTCTTCAGGCTTTAGAACCAGCCTGGATTACAAATAGACAGATTGAAGCTGCCCGAATTGCTTTAACAAGATATATAAAAAGAGGCGGTAAAGTATGGGTTAAAATTTTCCCTGATAAACCAACTACAGCCAAGCCTGCTGAAACAAGAATGGGTAGCGGTAAAGGTGCCGTTGAAAATTGGGTTGCTGTCGTAAAACCTGGTAGAATAATGTTTGAATTAGCTGGTATTGATGAAGAAATTGCAAGGGAAGCTATGAGATTAGCGGCTCATAAATTACCAATTAAAACTAAATTTGTTGCCAGAGATGGTGGTGAGTCCAATGAGAGTTAATGAATTAAGAGATTTAACAGATATGGAATTAGAGCAGAAATTAGATGAATTTAAAGAAGAACTTTTTAATCTTCGTTTTCAGCATGCGACTGCTCAATTGGATAATCCGATGAGAATAAGAGAGGTCAAAAGGATTATCGCCAGAATTAAAACTATTTCACGAGAAAGAGAACTAGGTATACGACAGGAAGCATAGTTTAAGCTGGAAGGAGGTTTATGATGGAAGCCAAAAGAAAAGAAAGAAAAGAAAGAATTGGTTTTGTGGTTAGTAATAAAATGGATAAAACTGTAACTGTTACTATTGAGCGAAGGAAACAACATCCAATGTATAAAAGAGTTATAAAACGCTCAAAAAAATATAAAGCCCATGATGAAAATAATGAATGTAATGAGGGAGATAAAGTGCGGATTGTTGAAACACGCCCATTAAGTAAAACAAAAAGATGGCGTGTTGTTGAAATTTTAGAAAAAGCCAAGTAAATAAACGGAATAGAGGGGTGATTTAAATGATTCAAGCAGAATCTCGCCTAAAAGTTGCAGATAACTCTGGCGCCCGTGAGTTACTTTGCATTAAAGTTCCAGGAGGTAGTAAGAAAAAATATGCTGGTGTAGGCGAAAAGATTATTTGTAGTGTAAAAGAAGCAATTCCTGAAGGGATGGTTAAAAAAGGAGAAGTAGTAACAGCTTTAGTTGTAAGAACTAAGAAAGCAACTAAAAGACCAGATGGTTCATATATTAAATTTGATGAGAACGCAGCTGTTATTATTGACGATCTAGATAACCCTAAAGGAACAAGAATTTTCGGTCCAGTTACTAGGGAATTAAGAGATAAGAATCATATGAAGATTGTATCCCTAGCACCGGAAGTATTATAGTAAAAGGAGGGGTACTAGGTGAAGATCAAAAAAGGTGACCAGGTTGAAGTTATTGCTGGAAAAGACAAAGGAAAGCGCGGCGAAGTTTTAAATGTTGATAGAAAGAAAAATCGGGTTGTAGTTGAGGGTGTTAATATAGTTCATAGACATATGCGCCCAAGCCAGGATAATCCCCAGGGTGGAATAATTGAAAATGAAGCCCCTATACATGCTTCAAATGTGATGGTTGTTTGTGTAGCTTGCGATGAAAAAAGTCGCCTGGGTTATAAAACTATAGATAGTGGAGAAAAAGTTCGTTATTGTAAAAAATGTGATGAAACAATAGAATAACTGCTGGATGAAAGGAGGTCAGTGATATGACAGTTTTAGCAAATCAATACCGTGAAGAAATCAGACCAGCTTTGAAAGAAGCTTTTGGTTATGATAATATTATGGAAGTTCCTGAACTAGAAAAAATTACTGTTAATGTTGGTTTAGGGGATGCAAAAGAAGATCCTAAACTTTTAGATACAGTTGTTGATGAGATTGCAAGGATTACTGGGCAGCAGCCAACTGTTACTAGGGCTAAAAAAGCTATAGCTAATTTTAAAATTCGTGAAGGTATGCCGGTTGGCTTAAAAGTTACTTTAAGAGATAAATTGATGTATGAATTTTTATATAAGTTAATTAATGTAACTATGCCTCGTATTCGAGATTTTAGAGGTGTATCTGCAAACTCATTTGATGGAAGAGGGAATTATAGTCTTGGAATAGATAATCATACAGTGTTTCCTGAAATCAAGGTTGATGATGTAGATGTAGTTCATGGATTGCAGATTACAATTGTTACATCAGCCGAAACTGACGAAGAGGCATTTGAACTATTAAGTAGAATGGGGATGCCTTTTAAGAAGTAAAATTTTATGAGTTAATATTTAAAAGGAGGGATATTTAGTGGCCCGTAAAGCTTTAATAGAAAAAGCAAACAAAGAACCGAAGTATTCTACAAGGAAAAATAATAGATGTAGTCGATGTGGTAGATCTAGAGCATATATGAGAAAATTTGATTTATGCAGAATTTGTTTTAGAGAATTAGCACATAAGGGAGAAATACCAGGAGTTAAAAAAGCAAGCTGGTAAATGAAAGGAGGTTTTCTTTATGAACACAGATCCTATTGCTGATATGTTAACTAGAGTTAGAAATGCAAATAATGCAGGTAAAAGTACTGTTAATATCCCTGCTTCTAATATAAAATTAGGTTTAGCTGAAATTTTAAAAGAAGAAGGTTTTGTTAATGATGTTAAAATGATAGAGCGTTATCCTCAAAATGATATAAGAGTTTATTTGAAATATGGTGAGGATGATGAGAAAGTTATTACTGGTATAAAAAGAATTAGTAAGCCTGGATTAAGAGTTTATGTTAAGAAAGATGAAATACCACAGGTGCTTGGAGGATTAGGTTTAGCAATTTTATCTACTTCTCATGGAGTACTTTCAGATAAAGAAGCTCGTAAAAAAGGAGTGGGCGGAGAAGTTCTCTGTTACGTCTGGTAATATTAAGTAGGAGGTGAAAAATATGTCCCGTATAGGTAAATTACCTGTAGAAATACCTGAAAAAGTTGAAGTTGATTTTGATGGAACAACCATAAAAATTAATGGACCAAAAGGTGAATTGAGCAGGGATATTCATGAGTTAATAGATTTAGAAATTAAAGATGATGAAATTTTAATAAAGAGGAATGGAGAGTCTAAAGATGATCGCTCTCTTCATGGAATGACAAGGAGCATTATTGAAGGTATGGTAACTGGTGTTGTAGAGGGCTATTCAAAACAACTTGAGATGGTTGGAGTAGGTTATAATGCTACAATGCAGGGCAAATCACTAAAAATTGAAGCTGGTTATTCTCATCCGGTAGTTATTGAGCCTGAAAAAAATATAGAGTTTGAGGTTGAAAAAAATAAAATAACTGTCAAAGGTATTGATAAGCAGTTAGTTGGCAATGTAGCTGCTCAAATTAGATCAGTAAGAGAACCTGAGCCCTATAAAGGTAAAGGTATTAAGTATATAGATGAAAGAATAAGAAGAAAAGAAGGAAAAACTGGTTAATTTTATTAATCAGATATGCTTAAAGTTGTTGAAGAAAGGAGTGAAATGGTATGAGCAAGCTTGATAAAAGGTCTGCCAGAGAAAGAAGACATAAGAGAATAAGAAATAAAATTACTGGAACACCTACAAAGCCAAGGTTAGCTGTGAAGCGAAGCCTTAAGAATATACATGTTCAATTAATAGATGACTTAAGAGAAATCACTCTTGTTTCAGCTTCAAGTTTAGAATCGGCAGTTAAAGATGAAACCAATTATGGAGGTAATAAAGAAGCTGCTAAATTAGTTGGGAAATTGGTTGCTGAAAGAGCACTTGAAGAAGGCATTGAAGAGATAGTATTTGATAGAGCTGGGTATAAATATCATGGTAGGGTGAAAGCACTTGCAGAAGCTGCAAGAGAAGTTGGATTAAAGTTTTAAGGTGAAGGAGGCGAATTAATGAATAAAATAGATCCAAATAAATTAAACCTGGAAGAAAGAGTAGTTGATATTAATAGAGTTTCTAAAGTTGTTAAAGGTGGACGGAGATTTAGTTTTACTGCTTTAGTAGTTGTTGGTAACCAGGATGGCTATGTCGGTGTTGGTTATGGAAAAGCTAATGAAGTTCCTGAAGCTATTAGAAAAGGAATAGATGATGCAAAGAAAAATTTAATTGAAGTTCCTTTAGTTGATAGAACTATTCCTCATCAAATTAACGGTATTTTTGGTGCTGGTAATGTATTATTAAAGCCGGCTGCACCAGGTACTGGAGTTATAGCCGGGGGACCTGTTAGAGCAGTAGTTGAGTTAGCTGGAATTAATGACATCTTAACTAAATCATTAGGAACTTCTAATCCAATTAATATGGTTAAAGCGGCCATTAATGGATTAAACAGACTGAAAAAAGTTGAAGATGTTGCTAAACTTAGGGGCAAAACTCCAGAAGAAATTACTGGCTAAATATATTTATATGTTAATAAGGAGGTGCTGGTAAATGAAATTGCATAATATAAAGCCGAAAAAAGGCTCAAAAAAGAAGAGACAGAGATGCGGTAGAGGCATTGGTTCTGGAAGAGGTTATACCAGTGGAAGAGGAGCCAATGGACAAAACAGTAGATCTGGCGGAGGAGTTAGACTTACATTTGAAGGTGGACAGACTCCTTTATTTAGAAAACTTCCTAAAAGAGGTTTTAATAATAAAAACAAAAAAGAATATACAATTTTAAATGTTTATCAATTAAATAATTTTGAAGAAGGTTCTGAGATTACTCCTGAATCATTATTAGAAAGTGGAGTTGTTAATAATATTGCTTCCGACGGCATTAAAATTTTAGGTGATGGCGAATTGAATATAAGTCTTACTGTTAAGGCTAATTCTTTTACTAATTCTGCTATTAATAAAATTGAAGCTGCTGGTGGGAAGGCCGAGGTGATATAACTTGCTGAAGGCTTTAAGTAATGTTTTTAAAGTTAAAGAATTAAGAAATAAAGTTTTGTTCGTGCTAGGAGTAATGGTAGTATATAGAATTGGTGCTCACATACCTGTTCCTGGAGTTGATATTTCAAGAGTTCAAGAAATGTTATTTGGTGGAGGAGTCGGAGGAGTTTTTGACTTCCTCGATTTATTTGCTGGAGGAGCATTAAGTAACTTTTCAATATTTGCAATGAGTATAACTCCTTATATTACTGCTTCTATTATTTTACAGTTATTACAGGTTGTTATTCCTAAACTAGAAGAACTGGCCCGTGAAGGTAGAGAGGGCAAGAAAAAGATTGCCCAATATACTAGATATTTAACTGTAGTGCTTGCTTTAGTGCAGGGTTTTGGTATTACCACTTATATCAGACAGTTTGGAGCAATTCCTAATCCATCAGTTTTTGATTTAATAGTTATAGTTATAAGTCTTACTGCTGGAACAACTTTCTTAATGTGGTTAGGAGAACAGGTTAATGAATATGGTATTGGTAATGGTATTTCAATATTAATTTTTACTTCTATAATTGCAAGATTTCCAACTGATATAATGGAAACATGGTCATTGTTTAGAGCTGGTACTGTTACAATATTTAATTTACTGATTTTTTTAGTATTAGCTGTAATTATAGTTGCTGGAATAATTTTTGTGCAACAGGGGGAAAGAAGAATTCCTGTGCAATATTCAAAGAGAATTGTTGGTAGAAAAGTATATGGAGGTAGAAGCACTCATATACCAATGAAGGTTAATCAGGCTGGAGTTCTGCCAGTTATTTTTGCTTCTTCAGTTTTATTATTTCCAGGGGTTATTGCTCAGATTCTACCATTTGGCTGGGCAGAAGGAATGGCTAATATAATTAGGCCTGGATCAACATTATATATTGTTTTATATGGTATATTAACTATGTTCTTTACGTATTTTTATACTGCTATTACCTTTAATCCAGAAGAAGTTGCTGATAATATGAAAAAGCATGGTGGTTTTATACCTGGGATTAGACCAGGAAGATCTACCATTAAATATTTAGATAAGATATTAGTTAGAGTTACTCTGGTTGGAGCACTTTTCTTAACTGCTGTAGCATTATTACCATTTGCAATTGGTCCATTAACTGGAGTAGATATTGCCTTTGGTGGTACATCATTATTGATTATGATTGGTGTAGCATTACAGACAATGCAACAGATCGAATCACATCTATTAATGCGTCATTATGATGGATTTATGGAATAGGAGGTAAATTTTAATGAATCTTGTTTTTTTAGGACTACCTGGTGCAGGCAAGGGCACCCAGGCAAAAATATTAGCTGAAAAATATAATATACCTCATATCTCAACAGGTGATATCTTTCGTAGTGCCATTAAAAATCAAACACCATTAGGTTTAAAAGCTAAAGAATATATAGATTCTGGTGAACTTGTTCCAGATGAAGTTACTAACGGAATTGTTAAGGAAAGACTTAAAGATGATGATTGTAGTAATGGTTTTATCCTGGACGGGTATCCCAGAACCCTGGATCAAGCTGAAGCTTTAGATGTTAATTTGGTAGAGTTGAATAAAAAACTTGATTTGGTGATTTACACAAAAGTTCGAGAGAGTATTTTAATTAAAAGATTGACTGGTAGAAGAATTTGCGAGAACTGTGGAGCAACTTATCATGTTGAATTTAATCCTCCAGAAAACGATTCTGTATGTGATAAATGTGGAGGCAAGTTAATTCAGCGGGATGATGATTCTGAAGAAACAGTACAAAAAAGAATTAATGTAAATAAAGATAATACTGATAGGCTTATTAATTATTATTCTGATAAAAATATTTTAGTTGAAATCGATGCTGAAAAAGATATTGATGAAGTGAGTAATGATATAATTGAAGTTATCGAGGAGAAAGTTAGATGATAATTAGGAAATCCAAGAGAGAAATTGAAATTATGGCAAAAGCAAATTCTATAGTTGCAGAAACCCATGAATTTTTATCTGAAAAAATAAGTCCAGGTATTAGCACTTATGATTTAGATAAACTTGCAGAAGAATTTATTGAGGGGAAAGGCGGTAAGCCCTCTTTTAAAGGTTATAGAGGTTATCCTGCTTCTGTTTGCCTTTCAATAGATGATGAAGTTGTTCACGGAATACCATCTAAAAAAAGAAAACTTGAGGATGGTATGATTTTAAGTGTTGACATTGGAGTTTATTATAAAGGTTTTCATGGCGATGCAGCCAGAACCTTTGCTGTTGGGAAGGTTTCTCAGGATGCTAAATCTTTAATTGATGTTACCAGAAGTTCTTTAGAACTTGGAATTGAAAATGCTATAATTGGTAATAGGCTTACAGATATATCAAACGCAGTTCAAACACATGTTGAAAAATCAGGGTATTCTGTTGTTAGGGATTATGTAGGTCATGGGATTGGTACGGACATGCATGAAGATCCTCAAATTCCTAATTTTGGACCTGCAGGCAGAGGCCCCCGTTTGAAAGAAGGTATGACATTAGCAATTGAACCAATGGTTAATATAGGTGATTATAAGGTGAAAACGAAAGATGATGGCTGGACTGTTATCACAGAAGATGGGACTTTATCAGCTCACTGGGAAGATAGTATTGCTATTACTAAAGATGGTCCAAGAATTCTAAGTAGAATTTAAATACTTTTACTTGAAGGCATTCTATGGTATAATATAGGGTAGCTTAAAAATGAATGATTTAAATATTCCTGACTGAAATATATCTGAATATAATAGTAATGCTGTAAAAATTAATACTAAATATTATTTTGTTTGCTAATGAACTTTGCTAGAAAAATTAATTCTTAAGTTAAATACCTTTTATGCAAAAAGGGGGGTAAGATATTATATGTCAAAAGAAGATCCTATTGAAGTTGAAGGTACAGTAGTGGAACCTTTACCAAATGCCATGTTTAGGGTGGAGCTTGATAATGGCCATAAAGTTTTAGCACATGTATCAGGTAAGATGCGTATGAATTATATTAGAATTTTACCTGGAGATAAGGTTACAGTAGAATTATCACCATATGATCTATCTCGTGGAAGAATAACTTATAGACATAAAGCATAATTCTATGTAATAAATGTTTTATGGAGGTGTTTTAAAAATGAAAGTAAGACCATCAGTTAAACCGATTTGTGATAAGTGTAAAGTTATTAGAAGAAATAAAAAAGTTATGGTAATTTGTGAAAATCCAAAGCATAAACAACGCCAGGGTTAAATTTTTAAATGGAGGTGTAAAAAATGGCTAGAATAGAAGGTGTAGATTTACCAAAAAATAAAAGAGTCGAGATTGGCCTGACATACATTTATGGTATAGGACGCTCGAGGTCTAATGATATACTTGAGGATGCAGGTGTTGATCCTGATACAAGAGTAAAAGATCTTACTGAAGCTGAAATAGCAAAATTAAGAAGTGAAATTGATGATTATGCTGTAGAAGGAGAGCTCAGGCGGGAAAGAAGAGCTGATATTAAAAGATTAAAAGATATAGGTTCTTATAGAGGTTTAAGGCATAGAAGAGGTCTTCCAGTTAGAGGCCAGAGAACTCGAACTAATGCTAGAACGAGAAAAGGTCCTGTTAAACCTATTAGAAAATAATAAAACTTAAGAACGAGGAGGGAATTTTTTTAGATGGCTAAAGGAAAGAAAAAAACCAAAAGAAGAAAAAAGAAAAATAAAAAGTTTATTGAAAAAGGACAGGCTTATATCAGATCGACTTTTAATAATACCATTGTAAGTATTACTGATATGGATGGTAATGTTGTTGCCTGGTCGAGTGCTGGTAAAGCTGGATATAAAGGTTCAAGAAAAAGTACACCATTTGCTGCCCAGATTGCTGCAGAAAATGTTGCTGAAGAGGCACAGGAGATGGGTTTAAAAGAATTACAGATCTTTGTTAAAGGCCCAGGTTCCGGACGAGAATCAGCTATTAGGGCTATTCAATCTGCTGGAATAGAAGTGACTTTAATTAAGGATATTACACCTATTCCACATAATGGTTGCAGGCCACCGAAAAGAAGAAGAGTTTAATAATTTTAATAAATAGGAGGTGCTAATATAAATGGCAAAATATACAGAAGCAAAATGTAAACATTGTCGTCGTGAAGGTGAAAAGTTATATTTAAAAGGAGAAAGGTGTTATTCTGAAAAATGTGCTTTTGAAAGAAGACCATATGCCCCTGGAGAACAAGGTCAGGGTCGTAGAAAGCAATCAGAATATGGTAATCAACTTAGAGAAAAGCAGAAAGTTAGAAGAATGTATGGTATGATGGAAGATCAATTCAGGAGTACATTCTCATATGCTGCCAGACAAAAGGGTGTTACTGGCGAAAATTTCTTGCAATTATTAGAAACAAGGTTGGATAATACTGTATTTAGAATGGGTTTTGCCACTTCTCGTTCTCAAGCAAGACAATTAGTTTTACATGGTCACATATATGTAAATGGCAGTCGAGTTAATATTGCTTCATATCAGGTTGAAGAAGGTGACACTATTAGCGTTAAAGATGCCAGCAGGAAGAAAAACTTCATTAAAGATGTTTTAGAAACAAATGATGAATATAATGCTCCTGAATGGTTAAGCGTTAATATGGAAAAAGCAGAAGGTACAGTCGTCAGAATGCCTGAAAGAGATGATATTGAACATCCAATTAATGAACAACTTATTGTTGAGTATTATTCACTTTAAGCTGAAGCTACCCTCAGCTGAAAAAACTGAGAGGAGGGTGTGATAAATTAAATGATAGAAATTGAAAAGCCTAAAATAAATAAACTAGAGGCAAGTGATAATTTTGGAAGCTTTGAAATTAGTCCATTAGAACGAGGATATGGAACAACACTTGGCAACTCAATAAGAAGGATACTTTTATCCTCACTTCCAGGGGCGGCTATAACTTCTGTGAAAATAGAAGGAGCAAAACATGAATATACTTCCATACCTGGAGTAGTTGAAGATGTAACTGACATTATTTTGAATTTAAAAGGTGTTGTTTTAAAATATAATGGTGAAGAACAGACTAATATTAGATTAGATGTCAGTGATAAAACTGATGTTGTAGCAGGCGATTTTCAGGTGTCTGGTGATATAGAAATCATTAATAAAGATCATAAAATAGCAACTTTAGCTCCTGAAGGTAATATGCAACTTGAAGCTACTGTTGAAAAGGGTCGAGGTTATGTTACAGCTGAAGAAAATAAAGATAAATTTGATAATATTATAGGTTTAATTCCGATCGATTCTTCTTTTAGTCCAATAGAGAGGGCAAACTTTAAAGTTGAAGATATTAGAGTAGGCCAGGTAACTGATTATGATAGATTAATATTAGATGTTCATACCAATGGAAGTATTAGTCCTGAGGAAGCTATTAGTTTATCTGCTAGAATAATGATAGAACATCTGGAACTGTTTCTTGACCTGGATGATGATCTGGAAAATGTTGAAATTATGGTTGAGAAAGAAGAAGAAGAGAAAAATCAAATTTATGATACTACTGTTGAAGAGCTAGAATTATCAGTTAGGTCTTCTAACTGTTTAAAAAGAGCTGGTATTAATACAGTAGGAGAATTGGTAAGTAAGACTGAAGATGATCTAATGAAAGTAAGAAATTTAGGTAAAAAATCATTACAAGAAATCAAAGATAAATTAGATGAAATTGATTTATCATTAAAAAAACCTAATGAATAAAGGTGGTGTATGCTAATGCCTAGAAGAAAGCTAGGGAAAACAACTTCACATAGAAAGGCTATGTTTCGTAATATGCTGACTGATTTTTTCAGAAATGAAAGAATAGAAACAAGCCTTGCAAAAGCTAAAGAATTACGTCCTTTGGCTGAAAAATTAATAACTATATCAAAAGATAATAATGTGCAGGCCAGAAGAAAAGCTGCTAAAAAGATTAATGATAAAGAAGTATTAACAAAATTATTTGATGAAATTGGTCCTCGTTTTGCTGATAGACCAGGGGGATATACTAGAATTATTAAAATGTATCCTCGTAGAGGAGATGCATCTGAGAGGGCTTTAATTGAATTGGTTGAGTAAATTTAGTTAGATTATGAAGTGGGTGTTATAATGAGCCTGATTGAAATTAAAGATGTTGATTTTATGTATAGAGAGCAAAAAGATAAAGCTCTATCAGGTGTAAACTTGTCAATTGATAAAGGTGAATTTATCTCGATAATTGGTTCAAATGGTTCAGGGAAATCAACATTAGCTAAATTACTGAATGTATTGCTAGTTCCAACTAAAGGACAGGTATTTGTTGATGGTTTAAATTCATCTGATCAAGATAATGTCTGGAATATAAGGCAGAAAGTCGGTATGGTTTTTCAAAATCCAGATAACCAACTGGTAGCTACAACTGTTGAAGATGATGTTGCTTTTGGTCCTGAAAATTTGGCTTTACCCTCAAATGAAATTAGGGCAAGAGTAGATAATTCACTTGATATGGTTGGTATGGGTGGTTATCAAAGCCATCCGCCCCATGAACTCTCAGGTGGCCAAAAACAAAGAATAGCTATTGCTGGGATTATAGCTATGTTACCTGACTGCATTGTTCTTGATGAGCCTACAGCTATGTTAGATCCTATGGGGCGAAAAGAAGTATTAAAAACAATTAAATATTTAAATGAGGAAGAGGGCATTACAGTAATTTTAATTACTCACTTTATGGAAGAAACAATCTTTTCAGATAGAATAGTGGTAATGCAAAATGGAGAAATTAAAGATATTAATAAGCCTTTAAAAATTTTCCAGAATGTAGAATTAATTAAAGATGCCGGTCTGGATGTTCCAGTGGCAGTTCAAATGGCTAATGAATTGAGAAATTCAGGTATAAAATTGCCTGATATTATGGATATTGAGGAATTGGTGGATGCATTATGTTAGTAGAATTAAAAGATATTACGCATGTGTATAACCAATATAATCCGATTGTAGCCCTTAAAGATATTAATTTATCTATATCTAAACATGAATTCATTGGTTTAATTGGACATACTGGGTCAGGTAAATCTACCCTGGTTCAACTATTAAATGGATTGATAGAGCCCACTTCTGGTAATGTTTTATTTGAAGAGGAAGATATTTTTTCAGATAAAAAGAAAATGAAATATATTAGGCAAAAAGTTGGTCTGGTATTTCAATATCCTGAACATCAACTATTTGAAGAAAGTATATATAAAGATATAGCTTTTGGACCTAAAAACCTGGGTTTAGAAAAAGAAGAAATTAAAACTCGAGTTAAAGAGGCATTAGAATTAGTTGGTCTTGATTATGATACATTTAAGGATAGATCTCCTTTTAATCTGAGCGGGGGACAACAACGCCGGGTTGCCATTGCAGGAGTTCTGGCATTAAAACCAGAAATACTGATATTAGATGAACCTTCTGCTGGATTAGATCCTAATGGTCGAAATAATTTATTAAAATTACTTCAACATTTACATCAGGACATTAATATTACAATTATTTTAATCTCTCACAGGATGGAAGAGGTTGCTAAATTAGCTACAAGAGTGGTCGTTATGGATGAAGGCAAGATTGTTTTAGATGGAAATCCAGCCAAAGTTTTTAGTGAGGAAAAAAGATTGCGGGAGTTGGATTTAGATTTGCCAGCCGTAACTTCAATACTTCATAAACTTAAATCTAAAGGATTACCAGTTAGGACAGATATTTTTGATATCTCTGAAGCTAGAGATGAAATAATCAATAAGTTGCCAGAGAAGAATGTAGATGGGGAGAAAAAGTTATGTTAAAAGATATTACTATAGGCCAATATATTCCTGGTGATTCTTTTATTCATAAATTAGATGCAAGAATAAAAATTATTATTACAATCATTATGATAACTGTGCTTTTTTTGATTGATTCGTTTATTGGCTTTGGATTTTTTCTTATTTTTGTAATTGGAATTATGGCTATTTCTAAATTGCCAGTTAAAAGAGTATTAAATGGTTTGAAACCAGTTTTCTTTTTAATAATTATAACATTATTTCTTCATATGTTTTTAACTAGAGGTGGAGAAGTCCTCTGGGAATGGGGATTTTTAAGAATTGAGGAAGAAGGTTTATTTACCGGATTATTTATGGTTGGAAGAATCTTACTACTTATTATGTTCACCTCTTTGTTAACGCTAACTACATCTCCATTACAATTAACTGATGGTATAGAATATATTTTAAAACCATTAACCAGATTTGGAGTTCCTGCTGGTGAACTAGCTATGATGATGACTATAGCTTTAAGATTTATTCCAACATTAATGGAAGAAGCTGAAAAAATAATGAAGGCTCAAAAAGCAAGAGGTGCTGATTTTGAAAGTGGTAATATAATCGAAAGAGCCAAAAGCTTGGTTCCTCTTTTAGTTCCATTATTTATAAGTGCTTTTAGGAGAGCGGATGAATTGGCGCTGGCTATGGAATCAAGATGTTATCAGGGCGGGACTAACAGAACCCGTTTAAATGAGTTAGAGTTACAAAGATCAGATATATATGCTTTAATTGGAGCTATTATTATTGCTATTTTCTTAAGTTTTAGATGATTTTCGGAGGATATTAGATGAGAAATGTAAAAGTTATAGTTTCTTATGACGGTTCAAATTATAGTGGCTGGCAGAGACAGAAAAATACATCTGAAACTATTCAAGAAAAAATAGAAGGTGTATTAAGTAAGCTTCACAAAAGAAAGAGTACAATTTATGGCGCTAGTAGAACAGATGCCGGTGTACATGCCAAAGGACAGGTATTTAATTTTGATTTAAAGGTTGACATCCCACTTAATAGATTGCCCCAGGCCTTTAATAGTGAATTACCAAATGATATTGTTTGTTTGAATGCTGAGTATGTTAGCGAAGAGTTTCATTCCCGATATGACACTGAAGCCAAAAAGTATATTTATCGTATAGATAATAATTTATATAGAGATGTTTTTATGCGAAAATATGCTTATCATATATATATGGATTTAGATTTAGATTCAATGGCAAAATCATTAAAATGTTTATTAGGAGAGCATGATTTCTCAGCTTTTAGAGCTAAAGCATGTCGAAGTAAGAATCCAGTTAAAAGAATTTATAAAGCTGATTTTTACGAAGAGGATATTAACATTTATGTATTAGAAGTTATTGGTTCAGGTTTTTTGTATAATATGATGAGGATTATTGCTGGAACAGTTATTGAAATTGGCAAGAGGAAAAGAAGTTATCAGAATATGAAAGAAGTACTTGACTCAAAAAACAGGTCGAATGCTGGCTTTACAGCACCAGCTAAAGGTTTAACACTTAAAGAAATTTATTATCCTATGAATTGATTATTTAGTAATAAGGAGGGAATTTAAAATGAAAACTTATAGTGCAAAGGAATCAGATATAGAGAGAAACTGGTATTTAGTGGATGCTGCTGATCAGACTTTAGGTCGCTTGGCTTCTGAAGTAGCTCAGCTATTAAGGGGAAAGCATAAGCCAGAGTTTACACCTCATGTTGATACTGGTGATTATGTGGTTGTTATAAATGCCGAGCAGATTAATTTAACTGGTGATAAATGGGATCAAAAAGTTCATTACAGTCATTCTAATTACCCAGGTGGAATTAAAGAAATAACCTACAGAGAATTAAGGAAGAAAGATCCTGAGTTTATAATTGAAAAAGCAGTTAAAGGAATGTTACCTAGTAATAAGCTTGGTAAGAGAATTGGTAAGAAGCTAAAGGTTTATAAAGGAACTGAGCATCCTCATAAAGCTCAAAATCCAGAAGTATTAGATTTAAGTGAAAGGAGGTAGTTATTAGATGGCTAATGTACAATATCGAGGTACAGGGCGTAGAAAGACAGCAACTGCAAGAGTTAGACTAATGCCAGGTGATGGCGAAATGATAATTAATGGAACTGATATAGAAAATTATTTTCATAGAAAATCTTTAATTCAGGATATTCAATCACCACTAGAAGTAACAAAGCAGCTAGGAAGTTTAGATATAGTTGCCAGTGTTAATGGAGGTGGCCTTTCAGGGCAGGCAGGCGCTGTGCGTCATGGTATAGCAAGGGCTTTACTTGAAGTTGATCAGGAGTTTAGAAAACCATTGAAAAAAGCCGGGTATTTAACAAGAGATTCAAGAATGAAAGAGAGGAAAAAGCCTGGACTTAAGAAAGCAAGAAAGGCTCCTCAGTTCTCAAAAAGATAAAATTTTTCAAAGATATTTTTACCCTTCTCAAAACGAGAAGGGTTTTTCTTTATATTATATAAAAAAGTCTGGATAAAAGATATCTAGTTAGATATCCAATATCCAGACTTTTTGTTTTTATGTTTAATAAATTATCTTGTTAGTTTTGGATCTAAGGCGTCACGTAAACCATCGCCCATGAAATTAATTGATAACACAGTTAGTATTATCATTAGACCAGGGGGGATCCAAAACCAGGGTCTAGACTCCAATATAACAAGGTTACGGGCTTCATTAAGCATATTACCCCAACTAGGCATTGGAGCTTGAATACCAAGGCCTAAAAAGCTTAAAGCGGCTTCAGATAAGATAGCCGCAGCAACAGCCAGGGTTGCATTAACAATGATAGGAGCAAAGGTATTAGGTAAGAGATGTTTAAACATAATTCTAGAGTCATCAGCACCTGAAGCTCTTGAAGCATGGATAAATTCTCTTTCTCTTAGAGCCAGGACTTCTCCTCGAACCAGTCTGGCAACACCTGTCCAGCTTAATATACCAATTAGAACCATCAATTTATATAAGCCAGGCCCCCAAATAGAGGCTATCACTATGGCCATAATTAAAAACGGAACACTTCTAACTACATCAACTAATCTGGAGATCAAAGTATCAACTAAACCACCAAAGTAGCCGGCTATTAAACCTAAAGTTGAACCAATAAAGACAGAAATACTCATTGAAATAAGGCCAACAGCTATACTAACTCTAGCACCGTGTAAAATTCTTGACAGGATACAGCGACCAACTCGGTCTGTTCCTAATGGGAAGTCTCCACCTGGAGGCTGATTAGCCTGCAATATATTTGTTGAAAAAGGGTCATTAGGTGATAATTGAGGAGCGAAGATAGCCATTAAAGCTATTATAATTAAAATAATTAAACCTGCCATACCTAATTTATTCTTCTTGAATTGTCTCCAGGCAACCTGCCAGGGAGACTCAATTTCTTTCTTAATCTTTTTGTTTTCTATATCTGCTTGCGCCAATTAGATAACCTCCTTTAATCATATTTTATTCTAGGATCGACAATTACATAAAACATATCAGCAATTAGATTACCAAAGAACACCAGGATTGCAAAGATGACAGTGGTAGCCATCATTACTGTATAGTTTCTCTGAAAAACTGCTCTAACAGATAAACGTCCTATTCCAGGCCAGGAGAAGACTTCTTCAATAACAACTGCTCCTGAAAAAAGTAATGGCACCTGTAAACCTAAGATAGTAATAACTGGTATAAGTGCATTTCTTAAAGCATGCTTATAGACAACGACTCTTTCTCTAAGGCCCTTAGCCCGGGCTGTTCTAACATAATCTTCTTTGATAACCTCTAACATACTTGAACGCATATAACGGGTTAAACTAGCGGCTCGAGCATATCCAAGTGCCACTATAGGCAGAATAGCATGATGGAGATGACTAAAGAAAGTTACTGAATCATTAATTGGATTCTGGAAACCTCCTGTAGGCATAAGATCAAGCTGCAAAGCAAATACAAACAGTAAGACCAAACCGAAAAAGAAACTTGGAATTGAAACTCCTAAAAAAGCAAATAAGGTGGCTGCGTAGTCGAAAACTGAGTACTGTTTGGTAGCTGACAGAATCCCGATAGGTATAGATATTATAAAACTAAGTATCATCGCTCCTATAGTTAAATAAATTGTTGGTAAAATCCTGGCACTAATTAAGTTTGCAACCGGTTGTCGGGATGAATCCATGGAATAGCCAAAATCACCTGTAACGAAATCACCTAACCAGCCGGCATATCTAACCATTAATGGCTCGTTTAAGCCCATAGCTGCATACCGCTGCTCTAAATCTTCTCTTGAAATAGAAGGATCTTCAAGCCTGGCTATTGGATCACCAGGAGCCATATTAATTATGATGAAAACTACAAGGGATACAACTAAAACTACGGGAATTCCCTGTAGCAATCTGCGAAATAGATATTGGTACATAGTCTTCCTCCTTTAAAGTAGTATAGAAATAAATTGTGCTTTAACATAGAGTAGATGGGGCCTCCTGGGGCCCCATCTACTATTTTAATGTTTATTTATCTGATTGTTTAACGTGCTTAGTCTCTATATTTTTTTGGAATCCAGATATTTTGAATTTCACTATGGCCTCTACCGAATGGACTGACAACACCAGGATCTGGTAGGAATCCACGGACTCTTTCATTCATAATGTGGAGATAGATGTCAGCATACATTGGAATATAAGGCATATCTTCATTCCAGATTTCCTGGAATTCAACATAGTATTCACGACGTTCTACCTGGTCTAGAGTTTCGCGAGCTTTTTCAATTAGTTCGTCGGCTCTCTCATTTGACCAGTTAGTTCTGTTCCAGTCGCCTTCACTATGCCAG
>JBNJEB010000015.1:0-22137 GCA_051745425.1 Bacillota bacterium | reverse complement strand
TGTTAAGAGATACTACTTGGTAACCGTCGGGTAACCGTCAGGTCTAATATATTTAAAGATTAATTACTGCAAATTCGACTAATTTTGATTGGTCTCTTATTTATGGTAAAATATATAAAGAAGTGTTAGAGATGAAATAAATTTTCAGGGGTGAAAAGATGATAAGAGAAGAATATTATACTGATTTTTTAAAGCAGTTGAAATCTTTATTAGAAGATGAGAGAGATTGGCTTGCTAATCTGGCAAATACTGCTTCGTTAATTTATAATCTCGTGCCTAAGTTAAACTGGGTAGGATTTTATCTTATGGATACTGAAGATGAGATGGTTTTGGGACCTTTTCAGGGTCAGCCAGCCTGTGTAAGAATTAAAGTTGGCAATGGAGTCTGCGGGACTGCTGTAGCTGAGAGAAAGTCACAGCTAGTTGAAAATGTTCATGAATTTACCGGCCATATTGCCTGCGATCCTGCTTCTATGTCTGAACTTGTTATTCCTATTGAAGTTGAGGGCACGATTATTGGGGTTTTAGATGTTGATAGTCCGGCTACTGCCAGATTTAATAGAGAAGATAAAGATTATTTAGAGAAAGCCGTTAAAATATTAATTGAAGAGACAGATTTCACACCATTAATAGAAAGAGAGAGGCGATAATTAGATGTTAAATACCAATAAAGATAGAATTGTAATTCAATCGGTGCAGGGGAGTATTTCCCATCCCGGGGCTGGCAGATTACCCTATCGAATGGATAGAGAAGGTAAAGGTCATAATATTCCTGGTACCGGCGGGATATCATATAATGTAAAGGTTGGAGATCCTGCCTTTGGCTGGGCCGGTGACCATATTGAGCCAGGTGTTAGTATGAAGATAAGCGATAAATCACGATCAACTGATAATTATGGATTGGGCCTGCTGGCCTGTATTGGCAATAAGGCTAAAGTTGTAAGCGGTGAAGCTCAGGGGGCAGAAGGTTATGTTACTGGCCTCCATGGCGGGATTAATCATGTGATAATTGATTTTGCTAAAGCTGATCTGGAAGAGATGAAGGTCGGTGATGAAATTTTAGTCAAGGCCGCTGGCCAGGGTTTAGAGTTAAAGGAGTATCCTGAAGTTAAAATCTTTAATATTGACCCAGAGTTATTTGAAAGATTAGGAATTGAAGAGGAAGATGGAAAACTTGCTGTTCCAGTTGCTGCTGAAATTCCAGGCCATATCATGGGTTCAGGGATCGGTTCCTCGACTGTTGCCATGGGAGATTATGATATTACTACTGGCGATAGGGAGATTATGGAGGAGTATGGAATTGATCAGTTGAAACTAGGTGACCTGGTCTATTTATCTAATTGCGATAATACTTATGGCCGGGAATATATTACCGGTGCTGGCAGTATCGGGGTTGTAGTCCACAGCGACTGTATTAAGATGGGTCATGGCCCTGGTGTTACAACTATCTTAACTTCAAAGGAATCAAAACTTATACCGGTGATTGATCCTGAAGCCAATATTTCAAAATATATGGAGTCTTTAAAGAATGAATAGTGAGGCAATTAAAGATAGAGATCAGATTGAAGAAAAAAAGGTATTTAAATACCTTAACTGCCCTGAATCAGTGAGAGAGAATCCAGATGGGATTAGTATATTTTTTGCTGAAAAAGAGCTTGAGCTTATCTGGTACCGTCCAGGAATGGTCAGGGTTTTAATTGATGATAGGGATAACTTTGATAGAGAGCCATCAACTCCGGCTGTAATTGCGGAGCCTGAAGGGGTTGAACTTAATTATTTTTACAGTGGAGAAGAGGTTAGAGTTACCGGGCCTGAATTAGAAGTCAGGATTCAACTGGACTCATTCGGGCTCTTTTTCTTTGATCAAGCCGAGAATTTATTGCAGGCTGATTTTCCTGGACAGGCTTATGGTTTTAGCCAGGGAGCAGTTGAGTTCAATAAGGTTTTGAAAAAAGCTGATAGAATTTATGGGCTTGGAGAGAAGACAGGGTTTTTAGATAAGCGGGGTAAAAGTTATGAGATGTGGAATACAGATACCTTTGATCCCCATGTTCCATCTACAGATCCTCTATATATTTCTATTCCCTTTTATCTCTCCCTTAACGGCAAGTTAAGTTCAGGGGTTTATTTTGATAATAGTTACAGGACAGAGTTTGATCTAGGTGCAAGCCAGGAGGAGATTGCCTCGATTCAGGCTGCTGGAGGCAGGATAGATTATTATTTTATTACTGCTGAAAAGGCAACTGATGTAGTCAAGAAATATACCTGGCTGACAGGAAGAACCCCGCTGCCACCGTTATGGTCTTTAGGGCATCATCAGTCCAGATATAGCTATTATCCTGAAGAGAGAGTTTATGAACTGGCTGAAAGATTCAGGGAAGAGGAGATTCCCTGCGATGTTATTCATCTTGATATTCATTATATGGATGATTATCGGGTATTTACCTGGGATGAGAATAAGTTCCCTGATCCGGAAAAGATGTTAGCTGAACTAGGTGATGCCGGTTTTAAGTTTGTAAATATTGTTGATCCTGGAGTTAAAAAGGATCCAGAGTATGATGTTTACCGCTCAGGTCAGACCAATGCTTATTTCTGCCGCTATCTGGATGGAGAACTTTACTCCGGAGATGTCTGGCCAGGTGAAAGTGTCTTTCCTGATTTCACTGAGAAAGATGTTAGAAACTGGTGGCGTGACCTTCATAAGGAGATGATTGCCCAGGGGATTAAAGGGTTCTGGAATGATATGAATGAACCGGCCGTCTTTAATGAGACTGCTACTATGGATGAGATGGTCGAGCATAAGAATGACGGCGATCCTGGACCTCATAAGAGGTTTCATAATCTATATGGTTTCTTTGAAGCTATGGCCACCAGCCAGGCCCTGGAAAAATATTTAAATGAGAGGCCTTTTGTTTTAAGCAGGGCAGGTTTTGCTGGCAGTCAGCGCTATTCGGCTGTCTGGACCGGAGACAACAGGAGTTTCTGGGAACATATTGAGCTTTCGATTCCGATGATTATAAATATGGGAATTAGCGGACTTGGTTTTGCAGGCTGCGATGTAGGCGGATTTACCGGGGATAGTTCTGGTGAACTGCTGGCTCGCTGGTATCAACTGGGTGCCTTTATGCCTTTTTTCCGCAACCATACGACTATTGGTTCAAAAAATCAGGAACCCTGGGTATTTGGAGAGCCATATACCAGTATTATTAGAGAATACCTTGAACTGAGATATCATTTTCTGCCCCAGATTTATAAATTATTTTATGAGCAGAGTCAGACAGGACTGCCGGTCTGGCGGCCATTATTTTTCCACTATCAGGATGATGAGAAGACTTATAATCTAAGTGACCAGGTTTTAATTGGAGATAATATTCTGCTGGCCCCTGTAATGAGGCCAGATAGGAAGGAAAGACTGGTCTATCTGCCAGAGGGTAATTGGTATGACTTCTGGAGTGGTAAATTATATGAAGGTGGACGTTCTTATCCTTATCAGGCTGAACTTGATAGACTGCCCTTATTTATTAAAGCTGGAAGCTCCTTTGTAACAATGGAACCGGTTCAGTATATAGATGGAGGTTTTAATGATCTAACTTTAAATATTATTCTTGATGAAGATGATTTTAGTTTTAAGGATTATATTTACGAGGATGATGGTATCAGTTTTAAATATCAGAATGGGGCTTATAACCTAATAGAATACGAAGTATCTGCAGAAGATGATGAGATTAAAGTTGAGTTAACAAATAAGAAGCTGGGGTTTGAGACTGACCTTGAAGAGGTTCAGATTAGAATCTTGAATCTGGATTATGAGGAAGTAAGGATTACTTTTGCCGGTAAAGAAATTAGCGATAGCAATTACTTTTATCAGGGTTCTGATTTATTTATATCCCTGCCATATCAAGAAGAAGGAACCATGGTAATCTCTTCACTTTAGAATGGTAACTGCTTGACAAAAATGATTACTAGTGATATTATTAAAGCGTGTAAGTTTTTAAAAATTTGTATA
This sequence comes from Bacillota bacterium, assembly GCA_051745425.1. Lineage (GTDB taxonomy): Bacteria > Bacillota > Halanaerobiia > Halanaerobiales > Halarsenatibacteraceae > Halonatronomonas. The sequence goes on along the minus strand of JBNJEB010000015.1, from coordinate 18,131 downwards.
ACTTATAAAATAATGCCACAGAGAAGGAGTGATGTTTATGGTCAATAATGATATGACCTCAGAAAATTTGAGGTCAGCTTATGGTGGAGAAAGTCAGGCTTATCAGAGATATATGGTCTGGGGAGAAAAGGCAGCAGAAGATGGTTATCCAAATGTAGGCATTCTGTTTGAAGCAATTGCTCATGCCGAGCAGGTTCATGCCTCCAATCACTTTAAAGCACTGGAAAATGTTAAAGGTGATCATTTAGTAGCATCTGGAGCTGTTTTTGGTTATGGTGATACTGTAGAAAATCTTGAAGGTGCTATTGCTGGAGAAGATCATGAGATAGAGCAGATGTACCCGGCTTATTCAATAGTTGCCAAAAATCAAAAAGAAAATGATGCAATTAAGACTTTCCATTATGCTTTAGAAGCTGAAAAAGCTCATTCCAGACTTTTTAATGAGGCAAAGGATGCTGTTGAAGACGGTAATGATATGGAACTTGAAGAAGTTAATGTCTGCAGTGTCTGTGGCTATACTATAAAGGATGAAATGCCAGATTACTGTCCGATTTGTGGTGAACCAGAAGAGAAATTTGAGACTTTTGCTTAAAATATTTATTTAAAATTATTAGGGGGTTATATTAAATGTCAAAATATGAAGTTAAAACTCTTGTTAATCATGATGATAAGACTGCTCTTGAAAAGAAGCATGTTCCTCACATTATCGCTCCAGACAAAGTAAAAAAAGGAGAACTTTTTGAAGTTAAAGTTCAAATGGGTAATGAGATTGATCATCCTATGGAAGAGGGGCACTTTATTCAGTATGTAGAGCTTTATGCTGAATACTTTCAGCTTGCCAGAGTAGATTTCACCCCTGAAGTTAAAGCAGAAGCTACTCTACAGATTAAACTAGATGAGTCCTGTACATTAAGGGCTTTCGAAAGCTGCAATCTTCATGGACAGTGGGAAGCTAGCAAGGAAATTACTGTAGAATAATAAATTTAAATAGAATATATCTGACCCCCGGTGATTGCCGGGGGTTTTATATCTTGAACTTATATTAGGAGTTGAAATTGATGGCAGCTAAACCAAAAATTGTAGTGGTTGGAGGAGCAAATGTAGATCTTAAAGGGTATTCTGCAGAGGCTTTTCAACAGGGCAGTTCAAATAGTGGCATAATTAATGAAAGTTCAGGGGGAGTAGCCAGGAACGTTGCTGCTAATTTAGGAAATTTAGGCTGTCAGGTTATTTTGTTAACTGCTGTTGGCAATGATTATAGAGGAGAAAAGTTATTAACTGATACAGGAAAATGTGGGGTTAATCTGGAATATATTAAAGTGATAGATGATTATTCAACAGGGACTTATCTGGCAGTTATCGATGCCAATGGAGAACTGGTTGGGGCAATTAATTCAATGGAGATTATTAAGTTAGTTTCTTCTAATTATTTAAAAGAAAATTTGGCAGAATTAGATTCTGCTGATTGGATTTTTGTTGATACTAATTTAAGTAGTGATGTTATAGCCTGGTTGCTGAATCAGGATTTTTCAAGTAAGATAATAATAGACCCTGTGTCCCTGGAAAAGTCAAGTAAGATAAAAAATAGATTGGAAGCTATTGATATATTGACTCCAAATTTAATAGAATTCTGTTATCTATATGATCTTGATTATTCAGAGGTAGAAATCTTGATTGTTAAAAAAGAAAAGTCTAAATTACTGGAGCTTATAGCTTCTACCAGAGAGAAAGTAAGCCCGGGAACAGAACTGATTATTACTCTAGGTGCTGAAGGTGTTATATATTCAGGTTGTGCTGGCGACTTCTGGGAGCCTGCGGTCGATTTAAATGATAAAATAATTGAAACTACAGGTGCCGGTGATGCCTTAAATGCTGGAATTATTTATGGTTTAAGTCGATCAAAATCTATTAAAGAAGCTATTAGACTAGGCCAGGAGATGGCTGGACTTAATATTCTTGCTGATGATACTGTTAGAGAGGATAGCTTTAAGAAGCTAAAAGAAAGAGGTGGATTATAATTATGTCTGAATTAATTAAAATTGCTCCAAGAATTGAAGAATCCAAATATCAGCATAAGCCAGTTGTGGCTTTAGAGTCAACAATTATCACCCATGGGATGCCTTATCCGGAGAATGTTGAGACTGCCCTGGAAATTGAAGAGATAATCAGAGAAATTGGGGCAGAGCCGGCAACGATTGCAATAATTAATGGTAAAATTAAAGTAGGATTAAGTAAAGCGGAAATTAGAGAGTTAGCTGAAACAGACCAGGAGGTTCAAAAGGTTAGCAGAAGAGATCTGGCCTGGGTTACTTCCATGGGTAAATATGGAGCCACGACTGTTGCTGGAACGATGGCGATTGCAGCCAGAGCCGGCATTAAATTTTTTGTAACAGGGGGGATTGGTGGAGTTCATCGTGGCGGCGATGCTACCTTTGATATATCTGCTGATATTACCGAGTTAGGTAGGACTCCAGTAACTGTGATTGCCGCAGGAGCTAAGGCGATATTAGACCTAGCTTTGACCTATGAGAAACTTGAAACTGAAGGTGTTCCGGTAATTGCTTATAGAACAGATGAAATTCCGGCATTTTATTCGAGATCAAGTGGCCTTGAAGCTCCAATCCGTTTTGATACAGTGAGAGATATTGCTAAATTAGTGGCAGCCCAGGAATCACTGGAAATAGATAATGGTATTTTAGTGACTAATCCGATACCAGAAGCAGATGAGATTCCTGCTGAGGAGATTAATCCTAAAATTACTCAGGCAGTTAAAGATGCTGAAGAAAAGGGGATATCAGGAAAAGATATTACTCCTTTTCTCCTGGATAGAATTAAAGAGATTACTGAGGGTAGAAGCCTGGAAGCCAATATTTCGCTGGTGAAAAATAATGCCAGATTAGGAGCAGAACTTGCCCTTGCCCATAAACAATTTTTAGCTGCAGGTTATCAATTATAAATGGAGGTTGATGAAATGAATAATTATGAGATTAAATTAGATTATAATAATATGATGGCGGAACATGTAGGAAAACAACATGGGATTAGTTTTAAGGAGATAGAAAAATTAAGATCAGCTGCTGAATCTGCCCATGAGAAGATTGTTGACTCCAATCCTGGTTTTATGGAATTGCCTGATAGTCAGGATGAGATTGTTAATGAAATTAATGAGTTTGTGGAAGCCAGGCGGGACAAATATGATAATTTTGTTGTGCTGGGGATTGGAGGCTCTGCTCTAGGCAATATTGCCCTGCAGACAGCCTTAAATAACCCTTATTATAATCTTAATGAAGCTTATAGAGCTGGACACCCTAGAGTTTTCTTTCCTGATAACGTCGATCCTGATAGGTTTAAGAGCCTGCTGGAGACTCTGGATCTAAGCAGGACCTTATTTAATGTAATCTCCAAATCCGGAAGTACGGCAGAGACTATGAGCCAGTTTTTAATAGCCAGAGGTCAGGTTGCTAAAGAGCTAGGAGAGGATGCTATTAAAGATCATTTCTTAGCGACAACCAGTAAAGATTCTGGATTTTTAATTGAAATAGCTGAACGAGAAGGGATGCCTAAGTTCTATATACCTGATAATGTCGGCGGCAGGTTTTCTGTATTAACACCGGTAGGCCTGGTTTCAGCGGCTTTTGCTGGTATAGATATTCAGGAGTTGCTTGCTGGAGCAAAGGCTATGAAGGCCAGGACAGATACCGCTGATATCTGGAATAATCCTGCCTATATGCATGGAATTCTACAGTATCTTGCCTATAAAAAAGGTAAGACCATTTCAGTTATGATGCCTTATAATCATGGCCTGAAAGATTTTGCTGACTGGTACAGACAGCTCTGGGCCGAGTCATTAGGAAAAGAGGTTGATCGGGAGGGCAATACTGTGAATGTTGGCCCGACACCTGTTAAGGCTCTAGGAGCGACTGATCAGCATTCTCAGGCCCAGTTATATATGGAGGGACCCTTTGATAAGTTGATTACATTTTTAGAAGTAGAAAACCACAAGCAGGATATTGAAATTCCTGAAGAATATCAGGATTTAGATGGAGTTAATTATTTAGGCAGTCATAGCCTTGAAAAGCTGATTAATACTGAAAAGAAAGCGACTGAGCTTGCTCTAACTGAAAGAAATAGGATGAATAATACAATTGTCTTTCCAGAGCTGAATGAGCATACAGTTGGCCAATTTATTTATATGCTGGAGCTGGAGACAGCCTTTGTTGGTGAACTTTTAAATATTAATGCCTATAATCAGCCTGGAGTTGAATTAGGCAAGCATTATACCTATGGCATTCTTGGAAGAGATAATTATCAAGATAAAGCTGATGAATTTGCCAGCAGGCCAGAGGCAGATTCTGATTTAATTATATAAAGGAGTGCATATTAGATGTCTAATTGGTGGAAAGATGGTATTATCTATCAGATATATCCAAAAAGCTTTCAGGACTCAAATGGTGATGGTATAGGAGATATTCCTGGTATAATATCAAGGCTGGATTACCTAGATTATTTAGGGATTGATATGCTCTGGATAAGTCCGATTTATGAATCCCCTGATGCAGATAATGGCTATGATATTAGCGATTATTATAAGATAAGATCTGAATTTGGAACCGATGAAGATTTTCAGGAATTGTTAACAGAGTTGCAGCGGCGGGATATTAGACTGATTTTAGATATGGTTGTTAACCATACTTCCGATGAGCATGACTGGTTCCAAAAATCAAGACAGGATCCAGCTGGGCCCTATGGTGATTTCTATCACTGGCAATCAGGCCAAAAGGGAGAGTTGCCATCTAACTGGGGTTCATTCTTTGGTGGACCTGCCTGGTCCTGGGATGAATTACGCCAGGAATATTATCTCCATTTATTCCATGAGAAACAACCTGATTTAAACTGGGATAATAAGCAAGTTAGAGAAGAGATTTATAAGATGATGAGATACTGGCTGGATAAAGGTGTTGATGGTTTTCGTCTTGATGTCATTAATCTTCTTGATAAAGCCGATGGTTATCCTGATGGGAAGGTTAAAGCCGGCCAGAAATATGGGAATGGAGTTCCCTATTTCACCAATGGTGATAGATTGGCTGACTATCTTGCCGAGATGAATGATGAGGTTTTTCGTCATTATGATATGGTAACTATTGGTGAGACGATAGCAACAGGTGCCAGTCAGGCTAAAACATTTATCAGCTCTAAGAACCACCCACTGGATATGCTAATTCATTTTGAGCATATGTCTGTTGACCATGGAGAAGATAAATGGGATAAAGCTGAATTTGATCTGGTAGAATTCAAGGATATAATTGATACCTGGGATAACGAGATCCGGCCTGAAGGCTGGAATGCATTTTATCTTAATAATCATGATCAGCCAAGGGCAGTGAGCCGGTTTGGAGATGATGAAAACTATCATTATTATTCTGCTACAATGCTGGCTACAATGCTTTTAACATTACCTGCTACTCCTTTTATTTATCAGGGAGAAGAGATAGGCATGACTAATTATGAATTCACAGATTTCAATGAGTTAAGAGATATTGAAGCTATTAATTATTATAAAAGCAGGGAAGAAAGTGATGATAAGAACGGTCTCTTAAAAAGAATTTCTGAAATAGGTCGGGATAATGCCAGGACCCCTGTTCAATGGGCAAATGAATATAATGCTGGTTTTACAGATAGCAAACCATGGATTAATTTGAATCCTAATTATGAAAAGATTAATGTTAGGCAACAGCAAGCTGAGCAAAAATCAATCTTAAATTATTATAGGGAGTTAATTGAGTTTAGAGCAAGTAATCAGGCGCTAATATCAGGGGCTTTTGAACAAATAGCTGCTGCTGATGAAGAAATTTTTGCTTACTGGAGGAGACTTGCAGAAGATAGTTATTTAGTTTTACTTAATTTTTCTGATAAAGAACAGAGTTTTTTAGCTGATTCTTTCTGCTCTATTTTAACTTATGTTCAGGGTAATTATCTCGAGCAAGCAGAACATCCAGATGACTCTCTCCCTGTCTTAAAACCCTATGAGGCAAGGATATACAGACAGTTAAATTGACTTTTGTTTTCTTCAGGAGGCTATTAGTATGTCAAAAGCTAAAGCTACAGACTTTAAAAAATTTGAATCTGATGGATTATACGGCCTTGAATTATTTACAGAGAAAAAACCTAAATCAAGGCTTATCAGAGATATAAATAATCAACTAAAAAAATCGTTAAGAGAATGGTCATCTGACAGTCAGAATGTATTAGTTGATTTTATTGGGTTAGAAAGAAGAGAAAATAGCTATTATCTAATGACTGAGTCTATAAGCTGGGATAGTTATCCTGAACCTGAAACCGGGGGTATGGAAATATCTAAAGTTTTGAAGTGGTGGGAGGACTTATTATCTGCCTTAATAGAAATTAAGCCCTGGACTAAAGACTGGTATATTTTAACTTTAGAGAATTTGAGATTAAAAAACAATGATAAAATAAAATTATTGCCTGAACCCTTTGAAGAGGTAATAACAAAATATAATTTACAAGAAAGATATTTTGATCTTAATTCTTATCGGCCATCCGAGGATATTAAAGGTGAAAAATCTAATAAAGGAGAAAAGACGACAGTCTTTAGTCTTGGTGTTATCATTTATTCATTGATTACCGGCGAAAATCCTTATGCTGGCAGAGATCAGACTGATACTTTAGATAGAATTCTGGGAGGACGAAGATTGTCTCCAGAAATACTTAGATCAGAACTTTCAAAAGAAGTGAGTGATTTAATTAATAGTTGTTTAAATCCAGAGCCTCAAGAGAGACCTGATCTGAAATTCTTGCTTGATGAATTAAAAAAAATTAAATCAAATAAGGTTATAGAAAAGACTAATGCAGAAAAGGTAAAAAATAATAATCAAAGAACTGAACAGAGGTTTCGGCTTAAGCAAACAATTATATATAATTTTAAGCAACGCTGGCAGGTTTTAGCTTTAATTTTAGTCCTGGCAATTGGACTTCTGGGGATTTTTCTTACAACTGGCACAGATGAGATAGTAACTTCAGACCATGAGCCCCATGAAGTTGTAGAGTTGTTTTATCAGTCGATTGATGATAAAAATGTTACGATGTTAGATGATACAAATTCAATAGAGTTAGGCCAGTTAAGACGGATGGTAACAGAAACTCATGTACTTGAAACAGTAAGGCAGTTTTATGAGATGCAGGCACCTTCTGAAGATAGAGATCAGGAACAGGAAGAGGAGCTTGAAATTTCTTTAGAAGATGATCCAGAATTAGATCTAAATTTTGATATAGAAGAATCAGATAAAATTATTAATGAAGAACTTCCTGATATTGGTGCAGAGACTGATATACCTGCAGATAACCAGGAAGGGGAGCTTTTTGGAATAGACTCTTTAGAATTAAATTATCTTCAAGAAAATGATGAAATTATTATTGAAGCTGATTATATCTTTTTCATTAATTCTGAAGAAGGAAGGCTTGATTTGCAGGCAAAGGATTATCTAAGACTTAATCTTATTGATGGTCGCTGGCAGATCACAGGAATTAGAGGATTCCTGGAAGATATCATTAAAGGAGAGTTTGAGGGGATTTAATATGGAAGGAGAATTTTATGGCTGATTTAAATTATAAACAGGTAACAGAATATTTATCTGGATGGCTTGGAGAAAAGATTATTGATGCTAAAAAGTCAGGAGGAATTGTTGGTCTCAGCGGAGGGATTGATTCTGCCGTTACCGCAGCTCTCCTGGAGAGAGCAGCTGATATTGAAGTTTTTGGAATGATTATGCCCTGCCATAGCAAGAAAGAAGATCGGGACGATGCGATTTTAGTTGCAGATACTTTAAATATAGAGTATGATGAGCTGGATTTATCTAAACACTATGATGATTTATTAAATGATTTTAAAGCTATAATTCCAGGTAAAGATAAGCTGGCTGAATCAAATATTAAGCCCAGGCTGAGAATGATAGCATTATATTATCTGGCAGCCCGGAAAAATTATCTTGTGGTAGGAACTGATAACTGGAGCGAGTTATTTACCGGCTATTTTACTAAATATGGCGATGGTGGAATTGATCTGGCTCCGTTAGGTAGACTTGTAAAAACTGAAGTTAGAGAATTAGCCAGATATTTAGGAATACCTGATAGGATAATAGAGCGAGAGCCATCTGCAGGTCTCTGGGAAGAACAGACAGATGAGGATGAGATGGGAGTAAGCTATGAGGTTCTTGATAGTTATATCCTTGGGGAAGAAGTTGAAGACTCATCTAAAGAGCGAATTGAAGAGTTAAGAGCTTCAGCTGAACATAAATTGAATACCCCTCCAATTCCAGCCAGAAAAGATTTTAAGTAATTTTAAATTTAATCCTTGACAAAGGTTATTAACTGCGTTATATTAATATGAGTTTGTTATTTTATATATGAGAATTAATTACCGGTCCTTTTCACAGGGCCGGTTTATATATGTAAAATTTAAAGTTGATAATTAATTGTCAGGGAAGTGATAAAATGAATTTAGCAATGCCAAAGATTAAGTTATTAAGCAGTTTAGATAAATCAACACAATACAATTTTAAAATCGATGCGACAGCATCTGTATTTTTTGCCCTATATGCAGGTGTTTTATATCCATTTTTTCCAGCCACTGCAGTAAGACTGGGCATAGATGGAATTTTACTGGCTTTATTGACTGCCTCACCGTTTATGGGTCATATCTTTGCAGTATACTGGGGTCATAATAGTGAAAATAAATCTAAAAGAAAATTTGTTTTTTATAGTGGTTTTATTTCCAGGATGCTTTTAATTGCATTAGGTTTAATAACAAATTCAACAATATTTGCTATCATGTTAATTTTGCATTTTGCAATTGCAGCAGCTGGCTGGCCTGCCTTTACTGCTCTAATGCAGAATATTTATCCTGCTAAAGAAAGAGGCCGCCTGATGGGGTTAATTCAGTTTATTATTGGTATCTGCAGGGTTGGAGTAACTTATGGGGCTGGCTTGATGATCGACTATTATGGGCATGGGAGATTATTTATTATAGCAGGTATTTCAGGTATGATAGCTTCTTATGTAATTAGAAAAGTTAAAGATCCAGTGGAAATAACTGATAGGTCATTAAAGAAAAGAAAGTTTTCTATCAAAGAAACGATCAATATTCTCAAAAAAGATAAATTATTCAGGTTAACTATGTTAGGCTTTTTTATTTTTGATCTTGGCAATATGTTGCTTGTACCAATATATCCTTTATATCAGGTAAATAAAATGGGTTTAAATAATTTTCAGATTGGACAATTATCAGTATTCTGGATGATTGGCTGGTTTATATCTGCTCCTTTCTGGGGGAGTCTAAATGACAGAAAAAATCCCCTGATTGTGATTAAGTTTGCTATTATCTTATTTTTAATATCTCCGGTTATATATTTTATAGATCCAACCTTTTATATATTGCCAATCGCATCAATCTCTGCAGGAGCTGCTGGTTCTGCTTTAGAAGTCGGCTGGTTAAATCAAATTATTAGGCTGGGAGAGAAAAAATCCGCAGTATATAGTGGGATTTATCTGACAGGACTGGGCTTAAGGGGTCTAATAGGTCCACTTATAGGTGGTTTATTAATAAATTATATTTCCTTTAATAAGATATTTTTTATAGCCTTTTTGTTAATGATTTCTGGATTAATTCCATTTATAATTTTAAAGAATTATGAGTTAGGTAAAAAGTTTAAGAAACTCCAGTTTGGCTTTAAAATGAAACAGAGTGATAATATTTCCTGGAGCTATTCTTCCCTGAAATAAATTTTCTATATTTGCAGGAAATTAAAAAGAAATAGAGAATAATTATATTAAGCCAGAAAATTTAATAAATAAGCGATATTTGGTGCCTTTGACTTTAGTTAAAGGAGAATAGGGAATCAGGTGAAAGACCTGAACGGGCCCGCCACTGTAACTGTCATTTATGACAGGAGTCAGGAGACCTGCCTGATATCGATAAAACCTGCATACTTCGGGAACAAGGATTGTAGGTCATGGTATAAGATAGTTTTAGCATAGATGCTAATAATACCCTGACTACTACTGGAGATGTAGATAGTCAGGTTTTTTTATTTGAAGCCCTGACTGCAGGTTGAAGAATCGACTGGCAGGAGGAGGTGTAATTTTGGATAATAGTCTACCAGTAAATAAGTTAACATTGATAGCGCTGTTTATTGCCCTTTCAGCTATTGGATCGTATATAATGCTTCCAGGGCCAATAGGATCTGTTGCTTTAGATTCGACTCCTGGTTTTATAGCTTCAGTATTATTAGGTGGAGGCTCCGGTGCATTAGTTTTAGGTTTAGGACATATTTTAACGGCCATCCGATCAGGGCTTCCTCTGGGTCCAATTCATGTAATAATAGCATTTTTAATGGCAGGTATAGCCCCAATATACTGTTATTTCTGGCAAAAATATAATTATTGGATTGCTGGACTGGTTGGAATTGTTTTGAATGGATTAGTGGTTAATGCTTTTCTAATTCCCATCCTGGGTGTACCATTCTTTCTATCCATGATTCCAGTCCTGACAATAGGTGCTGCTTTTAATATAACAATAGCCAGCTTTATTGTGATCTTACTAGAGAGGAGATTTGAAAATGTCAGAGGAAGTTAATGGCATTTTACCAGTGGAGGTCGGGCTTTATAAAAATGAACTCCCTGATCAATCTGAAGATAACTATATTTTAACTAGCATCGATATTGCCTCAGGGATTGGTATACTTGAAGAAGATGAATTCTTTGTAGAAGTTGAAACTATAGCTTATTTTACAACTAGAGTTGCCCTCCTAGACCTGCTGGCTGCTGGTGGCAGGCCTGTTACAATATCTTTTGCTACTTCATTATCAAAAAGTTATTATGAAAAAATTGAAACTGGAATATTAAAATCCTTAAATGAATGGCCAGTAAAGATGAAAAATCAAATTACAGGTAGTACTGAAGATAATTTTAAATCAAAGCAGACGTCAATTTCTGTTATGATAACTGGTATCTCAAATAAAAATGAATTATATTGGCTCCAGGTAAATCAAGGTGACAATCTATTTATTGTTGGAGAACCCTTAGTTGGTGAGCAGGTTTTAAAAGATAGGGATAAAATAATTAATGCAGAAACCTTTCAAATTTTAATTAAAGATAAAGCAACTAAAAATTTAATACCTGTTGGTTCAGGTGGAGCCATTCAGAGAATTCAATACTTACTGAATAAAACTGGCTTGAAGTTTAAATCTTCAAATAATCAATTTGAGAGTAAGTCAGCAGGACCTGCTACAACAGTTTTGCTAATTTCAAATAGAGAAATAGATTATTATAGAGATAAAATTGCTACCCCTATTACTTATCTAGGAAAATTAACTTAAAAAATTGGAGGTTTTATCATGAAATTGTTTAATAGAATTGCAAAAATAAGTTCTGTTTTATTGTTGATTGCCTTAGTTATTTCTCCAGCTATTCAAGCTTCAACTGTTGAAATAACAGATGATTTAGGAAATAAAGTTAAATTAGACGAGGCCCCTGAAAGAATTATTTCTCTTGCTCCCAATACAACTGAGATGTTATTTGCAGTAGGTCTTGGGGATAGAGTTGTTGGAAGAACCACTTTCTGTGATTACCCAGAAGAAGCAATGGATGTTGAAACGATTGGCAGTATAACAGAACCTAATATTGAAGCCATTGTTAGCCTGGAACCTGATTTGATAGTTGCAGATGGGATTAATCCTATGGATGTTATTGAACGCTTAAAAGAATTAGATATGAATGTGGTAGGTTTTTATCCTGCAAGCGTTCAGGAGACTTTTTCTGCAATGACCCGGCTGGGTTTAGTTACTGGGAATATCGATGAATCTGCTGAAGTAGTAAATGATATGGAAAAAAGAATGGATAAGATTCTTGATTTAGTAGAAGATAAAGAAGAACGTCCTCAAGTCTTTTATGAAATCTGGAATGATCCATTAACAACCGCCGGAGGCGATAATTTTATTGATAATATGATTACCCTGGCTGGTGGGGAAAATATTGGAGCTGAAGCTGGCAGTGGCTGGCCACAATTTAGTTTAGAAGATTTAATCTATTTAGATCCTGAGGTTTATATTTCCACTCCCCACAGTGCTGACCATCAGGTTTCTAAAGAAAAAATCTTAAATAGAGATAATTATGAAGTTTTAACTGCAGTTCAAAATGAAAGAGTGCATATAATTAATCAGGATATGGTAAGTAGACCATCGCCGAGATTGATTGAAGGATTAAAGATGTTAACAGCTGCTATCTACCCTGAGCTAGAAGAAGAATTAGGGGATATTTAAATGCTTGTTTTTATTATTGGAGGGGCTAGAAGCGGAAAAAGCTCTCTAGCTGAAAAGATTGCTGCCGGTCAGGAGGAAAAATATGGCCGGCAGATTATTTATCTGGCTACAGCTAAAGCTAGGGATAAAGAAATGGAGAAGCGGATTAAGGATCATCAAGAACAACGACCTGATAACTGGAAGACAATTGAAGCAGAGTTAAATCCCTATCAAGCTGTAAAAACCAATGATATATCTGATGAGTCGGTTATTATTTTGGATTGTTTGACTTTATTACTTACCAATCATCTGATCAGCAAAGAAAACTTTGATCCCCAAATAATAAAAGATCATTTAACTAATTTTATAAAGGTTTTGGAGGAGAAAAATTGTTTAATTATTTTAGTCTCTAATGAGACCGGTTTAGGGATTGTACCTGACAATAAATTAGGCAGGCAATTTAGAGATGAATCAGGCTGGTTAAACCAGTGGATAGCAGCAAAGTCTGATAAAACATTCTTTACAGTTGCTGGAATTCCTATTGAGTTAAAGATTAAAGAATTGGATCATGATATTCTTAAACCAGAAAATTTTTATTCTGGAGGAAGCTAAAATGAAAAGATCCTTAAAAGAAGAATTCCAGGCAATTATATTTTCTATAACATTTTTAACAAGAATATCACTGCCATTTGCTTTAAATTATAATGAAAACCTGCCTTCCAAATCATTAAAGTATTTTCCCTTTGTGGGATTGATTCTAGGTCTGATTTTGGCTGTGGCTTATAAAGTCTTTAGTTTCTTCTGGCCTCCTATGTTAGGGGCTATTCTACTTTTGGGCTTCTATATTTATTTAACAGGGGCAATTCATTTAGATGGACTATTGGATTCTGTCGATGGATTATTTAGTAACAGGCCAAAGGAAAAAGTATTATTAATTATGAAAGATAGCCTGAATGGTTCTTTTGCAACAGTAACAGCTGTTATATATCTATTATTAAAGTTTGTTCTTTTTTATAAACTTCATACCATTAATTTTGTTTTAGCCTTGATAATCTTTCCGGTCTTAAGCAGATGGCTGGTAATCTTTGCAGTAAAGTTTTTTCCTAGAGCTGAAAAAAGCAGTCTTGGAAAAGGATTTGATTATGAAATGTCCAGGCAAGATTTTCTTATCTCTTCTATTCTGCCAGGATTAATTATTTTTATTTATCTATTTTATGATATAATTTCATTAGGACTAATGATAGGTTTATTGATAATACCATTAATGATTACAATTTATATAGCAAACTATACAATAGGTAAGATTGATGGTTTAACCGGTGATATTTATGGGATGATAAATGAAGTTGGGGAGATAATAATCTTATTGGTTATATTTTCCGCTTATTATATTTAGCTTTAATGGAGGGAATTAATATTGGCAGATAAAAAAGAGATTATATTAGTTAGACATGGAGAAACTAAATGGAATAAAGTAAAGAAATATCAGGGCCATATGGATATTGAATTAAATGCCTGGGGCAGACAACAGGCCAGAGAAACAGCTAAAGAGCTGGCAGGTTTAGATATTGATTATTTTGCCAGCAGTGATTTGAAAAGAGCAAAAGAGACAGCAGAAATAATAGCAGAATTTCATGACAGTAGTATTTCAGAATTTCAAGAACTTAGAGAAATGAGTTTTGGAGGTTGGGAAGGAAAAAGTTTTAAAGAAATCCAGGCTGAAAACCCTCTTGATTTCAAGAAGTGGCTGGAAGACCCGATTAAGTATGCCCCCCCTGCAGGGGAAAATTTAAAACAATTTCAAAAAAGGGTACTGCAAGGCTTTAATAAGATATTACAGGCAGGTTCTAAAAGAAATCTCATAATAACCCATGGTGGAGTAATTATGATATACCTGACAACTATTTTAGAAATGCCTCTAATTAATTACCGTAAGTTTAAAGTTGCTAATACCGGGATTACCAGGATCGATATCTATGATAATAATTATTTATTAAAGGTATTTAATAGTCAAAGTCATCTGAATTAAAATTTATTAACAAGGAGTTTTTAGTTTGATCTATAATTATTATATTAAGTAGGAAAACAAAAATATAATACTCTGTCTTTAGCATAAAAAGGGGGCAAAATCATGAAAAAGATTTTAATTGCTGTTGATGGTTCTAAACATTCAAAAAAGGCGGCTAAGAAAGGTGCAGAGTTGGCTAAGTCTCTTGATTCAGAAGTAACATTGATAAATGTTGTCCCGGAAATTACTGCCAGTTCAGCTTCTGCTTATTATGCAACTGTTCAGACAGAAGGTTTACTGGAAAGAAGAGAAGCCTATATGGAAAGAGGTCAGAATATATTAGAAGAATCTAAAGAGTTGGTGGCTGAAGAGGGAGTAACTGCTAAAACAGAAATTGATGTTGGTGATCCGGCTGATCTAATCTGTGATTATGCTATTGAGAATGATTTTGATCTGATTGTTATAGCAGATAAAGGTCTGGGTGCTGTCAAAAGATTTCTTTTAGGTAGTATAACAGATAAGGTTGTGCATCATGCCAAAACATCAGTCTTAATTGTAAAATAAATTAAATCAGATTATTTATTTTACGGCCGGCAGTTTTGCCGGTCGTATTTCAATCTAAAATAATGAAGGAGGAGTAAGATGATTTTGCGTAAAATATTTGTTGTCGTTTTAGTTTTATTAGTTGTTGGGGCAATTGTAGGGTTATTTTATTATCCTGAGACAGATAATGCGTTAGATGATAGTGTGGCCTTTCTTAGTTTTCAGGGGCCTATCCAGGCAGGTGTAGCCGGGTTTGGAACAGGAGTTATAACTCCTGGCAGAGTTGCGAGAAGCCTGAATGATATTAAAAATATTGATGGAATTGAAGCAGTTGTTATGAGAATTGATTCGCCAGGGGGAGCAATTGGTTCCTCCC
Organism: Bacillota bacterium; assembly: GCA_051745425.1. Taxonomy (GTDB): domain Bacteria; phylum Bacillota; class Halanaerobiia; order Halanaerobiales; family Halarsenatibacteraceae; genus Halonatronomonas. The sequence goes on along the minus strand of JBNJEB010000015.1, from coordinate 2,893 downwards.
AAGAAATCTATCAGTTAATATCAGATTTTGAATTACCTGTTGTAATATCGATGGGTGATATGGCAGCTTCTGGAGGCTATTATATTGCTGCTGCAGCAGATAGGATTGTAGCCCAGCCAGGAACTATGACAGGCTCCATAGGTGTAATAACAACTTTTTACGATCCAGATGGTCTTTTAGATAATCTAGGAATCGATAGAGAGACTGTTCAGTCCGGGGAACATAAAGATATGTTTTCTAGAACTTTAACTGATGAAGAGAGGGAAAAGATGCAAACTTTATCAGATGAAGCATATGGCCAGTTTATCAATCATATAGCCGAGGGCAGGAATATGGAAGAGGATGACATTTTACCATATGCGACTGGAGAAATATTTTTAGGGAGTCAGGCACTGGAATACAACCTGGTAGACTCTCTAGGAGGCCGGAATGAGGCCTTAAAAATAGCTGGAGAATTATCAGGCATAGAAGATCCAGAATACTATTATCCATCAGAACCTGGTTTATTTCAGAGAATGAGTGACCTGGCTGTTAAAGTTCCTCAAATAATTCAGGGCCAGCAAGATCCAGAACTTATTTTACTCGAGCGGCTGGAGAATGGTTTAAAGCCTGCCTTAAAATATCAGGTTCCAGGCTTTTAATTATTTTTATATGAAAGTGAGTTGATAATATGAGGTTTTATGATTTGATTTATGGTATCATCTTTTCACCTCAAAAAGCGATTTCAAAAATAAAGAAATATGAGCCGATAGCAGCTGGAGTTTTTGTTTTATTTATATCTTCGTTTATAATCACTATAACCAATACAAATCTTGTTTTAAGCTCCAGCAATATAAATCTCTTACCAGTATCTTTAATCGGCGCTTTTGGCCATATATTTGGGACTGTTTTTTTAGCATTAATTTTAATTTTTTTAAGTAAGTTTTTAGGTGGTACCGGCAATTATTTTTCTTTATTTACTGGTTTAGCGCTGAGTACAATCGTATTTACATTTCTGCCAGTTGGATTTTTTATTGCAGAGTTCACTTCCATCTTAATAATAAATGATTTTACAAGAATTTTAGTTTTTACCTGGTATCTTTTGCTTGCCGTTGAGGTAATCAGAACAACTCAGGAGATATCTTTATTTAGTTCTCTTTTAACTATTACTGGTTCATTTGCAAGCTTAATTATTCTAATATTAATAATATCAGTAAGTCTTGCCGGAAGTCTGATGACCTTATTTGGCTAGATAAATGGGGGGTTAATATGTATGATATAGCAATTATCGGTGGCGGTGTAATAGGAACTTCAATAGCCAGAGAGCTTTCTAAATATGATTTAAAAACTATATTGCTTGAAAAAGAATCTGATGTCAGTACCGGGGCTTCTAAAGCCAATAGCGGGATTGTACATGGAGGCTATGTAGGCAAGGCTGGAACATTAAAAGGTGAATTATGTATTAAAGGTAATCAGGCCTTTGAAAAGCTTGATTCAGAATTAAATTTTGGATTCAGGCGACCAGGTGCCCTGGTAATAGGCTTTGATCAGCAGGATAAAAATCAACTTGCCAGGATTTATGAGAATGCTTTAGCGGTCGGTCACAAAGAATCTGATATTGAAATAATTGGTTATGACAAAATCAAGGAACTTGAGCCCCATATAAATGAAGAAGTTAAAACTGCTTTTTACTGCCATTCTGTCGGGGTAGCTTCCCCCTATGAAATGGTGGTTGCCCTTGCGGAAAATGCAGTTAAGAATGGAGTTGAGCTTAAATTATCATCAGAGGTTACCGGTATAAATAATAAGGATGAATATTTTGAAATAATTACTGAAGGGCAAAATTATAAAAGCAGATATCTTATTAATGCTGCAGGAACTGGAAGCGAAAGAGTGGCAGCTTATCCTGGGGCAGATGACTTTTCAATAACCCCTAGAAGAGGCCAGTATATATTATTTGGCAAAGATCAGGCCGACTTGGTTGAAAAGGTTATTTTTCAAACCCCTACCCCTGAAACTAAAGGGGTATTAGTAACAACTACTTATCATGGCAACTTTATGATCGGGCCAAATAGTGAGGAAATAGATAAACCTGAGAATATTGATACTACCATTGAAGAATTAGAAAAAATTATTGAGACAGCCAGAAAATCAATCCCTGATTTTGATTTAAGGAGAGCCCTGACAACCTTTGCCGGGGTGAGAGCAAGCTCTGACCGGGATGATTTTATAATTGAAGAGAGCAGGGTTCCTAATTTTATTAATGTGGCAGGGATTGATTCACCAGGTTTGACGGCTTCGCCGGCGATAGCTAAAAGAGTAATCGAGATTTTAAAGGAGTCAGGAATTAAGCTGGATAAAAAGGATGATTTTGATCCCCACCGAGAAGCCATAATCAAAAGAAAAGATGAAACCTTTGCCGGCGAGATAGATGCAGATGATCCTGCTAAAAATATAATATGTAGATGTGAAACTGTAACTGAAGCCGAAATATTAGAGGCCCTTAATAGAAATATTACTATTAAAACAACTGATGCAATTAAGCGAAGAACCAGGGCAGGTATGGGTAATTGTCAGGCGAATTTTTGTCGTTCAAGGGTTAAGCAGTTGCTTGCTGATTATTATAATGAGCAGCCTGAAGAAATAGAAGTTAGAGATGAGTCAGAAAAACCTCAAAGAGTTAGTATAAATAAAATTAGAGAGATAAATAAATAAAAAAATCTGCTTACCGTGATATCTGTCACAGAGAAAAGTATAGTATAATGGTATATTTTATATAGTGAAAAAAACAAATATCAAATATGTTAATAATTACAGGAGTGATAAATGTGGAAAATAAATATTTCTCTGTAAATGATACACTATATGAAATTACAGACAGATATCCAGAGTTGATTGATTTGCTGGCCAATAA
>JBNJEB010000014.1:0-23023 GCA_051745425.1 Bacillota bacterium | reverse complement strand
TATCGATATATTTTATAGGATCTTTTACAATCAATTCTAAATGTTCAGGAGCAATCCTATTACTTACTTCAATAGCCTCATCTAAATCTTCTACTTTAATTACCAGTCCATAACTATCTATAGAGCTCCTGGCAGTTTCCTTTGTCCCAAGCTTTTTTATCTGGCTCTCCAGTTCAATCTCAACTTTTGAGATAATTTCTTCTTCAGTCGTAATTAAAACAACTCTGGCTTCAGGGTCATGCTCAGCCTGGGCCAGTAAATCAGCAGCAACTGCAGCAGGTTCAGCTGTTTGATCAGCAATTACTAAAACTTCACTTGGGCCAGCTAACATATCAATATCAACCTGGCCAAATACCAGCTTTTTAGCCATAGTTACAAACTTATTGCCTGGACCAACAATTTTATCAACACTATTAATGGTCTCTGTTCCATAGGCTAAAGCAGCTATAGCCTGAGCTCCTCCAATAGAATAAACTTCATCAATGCCACATAAACTTAAAGTCCTGGCTACCACAGGATTTATCCTGCCTTCTTTATCTGGAGGAGATACAGCAACTATCTCTTTAACGCCAGCTACCAGGGCAGGAACTGCTGTCATTAAGACAGAACTCGGATAAGCCGCTCTTCCACCTGGGATATAAAGACCTACCCTGTCAAGTGGGGTCACCTGCTCACCAACAAAACCACCGTTTTTATTTCTTTTAGACCAGCTTTTATTAAGCTGACTCTTTGAATAATCAATTAATCTTTTTTTGGCCACCTCAAGAGATGCCAATAATTCATCTTCAATTGTTGCATTCTTTAAAAATTCTTTATTAACTCTTAAATCATCTAAATTAACACCATCATACTTTTCTGTATAGTTAAATAAAGCTTTATCTCCTTCTGCAACTACAGTCTCAATTATCCTATTTACATTCTCCATTAATTCTCCAGAATAATCGACCTTCTTATTTTGCAAAAAATCATCTAATCTATTATTATCTTCTGGAATTTTTATTTTCTCCATATTAATTTCTCCCTATATTTAATTTAATCCCATTTATTATTTCATCAATAAGGTTAGAGTTTGTTCTATAACTCATTCTATTTACAATCATCCTCACTGAAGAATCTAAAATAGTACCGATAGGCTTTAAATTATTCTTCTTTAAAGTAGTTCCAGTTGATGTAATATCAACAATAATATCAGCCAGATCAACCAGCGGGGCAAGTTCAACTGAACCCCCTAATTGAATTATCTCAACTTTTATTCCTAAACCATTAAAATAATTGGCTGTTAAATTTGGATAAGAAGTGGCCACCCTTAAATTATCAGGTAATTCTTCAGGCCTATCATACTTAAATTCATCTGGTACTGCAACTACCAGGCTGCATTTACCTATTTCCAGATCAAAAACCTCATAGATATTTCTTTCTTTTTCAGCAATTACATCTTTACCAGTAAACCCAAGGTCTGCAGCTCCATGTTCAACATAAGCTGGAACATCTACAGGTTTTGTTAACATAAATTCATTACCTGTTTCTTCTACCTTCTGTACTAACTTTCTTGAAAGGGTAGATAAATTGTTCTCCTCTCCCAATAAAGGGGTATTACTGGATACTTCAAGCACTTGAGAAAACAGTCTTCCTTTAGGCATTGCTATCTTCAGATTCAGCTTCGACATACTCTAACACCTCTGCAATCAGCTCAAAATTTATTTTATCTTTTTCCGTTATAATCTCAAATCTATCATCATCATTTACTTTAATCTTTAATCTATTGCCAGTTAATTTTTTATTAACTGGATCTCCATATTCAACTAAAGTTTCATACCCACCAGTCTGTAAAGCATTAATTAACTCATAAGATTTAACTAATGCATTTACTTCAGAAATATAAACCTCTATTTGTTTACTTTTATCTAAACTTTTACCACCATTTACAGCCAGCCTTAACCTTTCCATCCCAATAGCAAAGCCTACTGCTGGAATACTTTCTACTCCAAATCTTGATAATAACTTATCATAACGTCCTCCGCCACAGATATTATAACCTAAATTAGGTGACATAACTTCAAAAACAATCCCGGTATAATAATCTAAATTCCTCATTAAAGTCAAATCAAAATTTATTCTTTTAGCCATCCCAATCAATTTTAAGCTTCCATATATTTTTTTTAAATGATCCAAAGACTTGTTCTCGCCATCAATAATTTCTTCTGCTTCAGAAAATATTTCTGGTCCTCCCCTTAATTTAAGTAACTTTAAAAGTTTATTTTTTCTATTCTGCCCAAGTTCCAGGCAAATATTTCTATAACCAACCAGATCTCTACTTGCTAACTTAGCTTTTAATCTTTTAACAAGCCCATCATCTAATTTCAGACTCGAAAAAACCTCTTCTAAAAAACTAATATTTCCTACCTCAACATGAAAATCATTTAATCCAGCAGTCTCAATTATTTTTTGAACTAACATCAGTATTTCAATATCTGCATCCTGATTACCACCAAATCTTTCAGCACCTAATTGATATATCTCTCTGTCTTTACCGCTCTGAGTTGATTCATGGCGATATACTGATGAATAATAATAAAATCTAGCTGGAAATGTAATATTATCCTGTTCTCTAGCAACAAGGCTGGCAATCGCCGAGGTCATCTCAGGCCTTAATACTAATATATCTCCTTGATAATCAATTAGCTTATAGTAATTTTTAACCTTCTCTTCATCAACACCTGAAGAAACTAATGAATATGGCAATAAAGCTGGTACATATAAAGGTTCATAACCATAACCTTCAAGAATTTCTTGTCCATTATTTTTTAATAAATCTAAAGACCGGGCTTTGTCTGGCAAATAAAATGCCATGCCCTCAGGTAAACCATTTAATTTAAGTTCCATATATTATCCTCCACTCAAAGTAATTTACTTTAATTCTTTATCACACTAAAGAATATAACATATCAATCCCTACCTGTCAAGATATATTTAGCAAAATTAAAAGCACCAGCTTAAAAAGCTGGCACCAGTAAATTTAAAATTAAGCTACAGTCATATTTATTTAAGTCTGCCTGGAAATAATCTCTCTACCTATAATCAAACCTGCAACTGAAGCCTGCATAAGCCCTCTTGTTATACCTGCTCCATCTCCTCCAGTAAATAAGTTCTTTATTCTTGTTTCAAGATTTGGTGTAACTTCCAGTCTCGAAGAATAAAATTTAACCTCTACACCATATAATAAAGTATCTTTTGAATACATACCAGGTGCTAGCTTATCAAGCGCTTCTAGCATCTCAATTATCCCGGTTAAATGTCTATGAGGCAATACCAGACTTAAATCACCTGGAGTTGCATCTTTTAATGTAGGATCAACCAAACCTCTACTCATTCTAGTTGGGGTAGACCTTCTACCATTTAATAGATCCCCAAGACGCTGAACCAGCACTCCTCCACCTAATAAGTTAGCTAATTTAGCTATGGCCCGGCCATAAGTTATTGGCTCTTTAAAAGGTTCTGTAAATGTTTTACTGACCAGCAGAGCAAAGTTTGTATTTTCAGTTTTGATATCAGCATGACTATGTCCATTGACAGTTATTAAACCCTGATTATTTTCACTAACGACTTCTCCATATGGTGACATACAGAAAGTCCTCACCTTATCATCAAAACTCGGAGTCTGATAAATCAACTTTGATTCATATAACTTATCAGTCAAAGGTTCTGAAATGGCCGCTGGAGTTTCAACTCTAACACCAATATCTACTGGATTTAAACTGGTACTAATATTAAGTCTCTTAACTTCTTCTGCAAGCCAATTTGCATTTTCTCTACCTGGTGCAACACTAACATAATTAGTTGAAATTTTAGTGCCGTCTTCTAACTCTATACCTTTTACTTCTTCATCATCACCAACTTTAATTGAAGCAGCCCTGGTTTTAAATCTAATCTCTACACCTTTTCCAACCAGGTAGTCTTTCATATTGCTTAAAACTTCTTTAGTATGACCTGTTCCAAGGTGACGTAATCTTGCCGGGATAAATTTAAGGCCAGCTCTGATAGCTTCATCTTTAAATTTCTGAATTTCATCACCTTCAGGCCCAAAAATTCTTTCCGGTGCATCAAATTCTAGATAGATGTCATCAGCAATTTTAATCATCCGTTCAAGCTCTTCTCTGCCTATATATTCTTCTAAATTCCCGCCAATATCGGCAGAAAGAGATAACTTACCATCACTAAAAGCACCGGCTCCACCCCAGCCAGAAACAATCGCGCAGGAGACACATTCCTGGCAGCCTTTTCCACTCCCAGGATCAGATTTCATTGGACAAATTCTATTATCAATATCTGCTCCCTTTTCAATCATCAATATATTTAAAGCAGGTTTTTCTTCAACAAGTTTCATTGCTGTAAAAATTCCAGTAGGTCCAGTTCCAACTATTACAACGTCATATTCCTCAACCATTTATTGATTGGCCTCCTTAGATAATTTAAAATCACCAGATTCGAGCAAACCATAACTAAACATAAATTTATAGATTAGATAAGAAATAATCGCAGGCAGAATAAAATGAAGTAACAAAACAGGTATCATAGCAGTACTCCCCATTGTTTCCAAAGTAGCAACCTGACCAACAAGGCCACTGGTACCCATTCCAGCTCCTATTCTATTATTTTCCATTTCAAAAATAACAGTAGCAACTGGTCCTAAAATAACTGAACTAATAATTGGAGGTATCCAGATTAAAGGTTTTCTAATAATATTAGGGATTTGTAGCATAGATGTTCCTAAACCCTGAGCTATCAGGCCACCAAAACCATTGTCCTTAAAACTTATTACTGCAAAACCGATCATCTGAGCAGAGCAGCCTACTGTTGCAGCTCCGGCAGCCAAACCTTCAAGACCTAATGAGATTGCCAGTGCGGCACTTGAAACTGGCAGGGTCAAAAATATGCCCATTATCGCTGATACAGCTATCCCCATTGGAAATGGTTGAAGCTTAGTTGCCAGATTTACAGTTTGACCCAGCCAGTAAGAAAAACTTATCAACCAGGGCCCAAAAATATTACTGGCAATTCCTCCAGCGATTATTGTAGTTGCTGGGACTAAAACAATATCAACTGGAGTTTTACCAGTTACTCTTTTTGCTATCTCCGCCCCAATAACAGCAGCAATTAGCGCACCAACTGGTTCCCCAATTTGAATCGTTGCCGAACTATTAGCAAGCACAACAGTTCCAGCCCCTAAAGCTCCTGTTACCAGGGAGGAATATAAACCTAATCCTTTTAAATTTAAACTATGAGCTATTCCAACACCAATAGCAGGCCCCATTAAAAATTGGGCTATTTCACCAAGGCGAATCAGCATATCAATATTTAATAATTCTCCAAGCTGGCTTATAATTAAACCTATAATCAAGGAAGAAAATAAGCCGAGTGCCATTCCATTTAAAACCTTAACTAAATATTGTTGAACTTTCTTTAAGATTTTTAACATTAGCTCACCATTAGACTCATAATTATTTGCCCAATCTCTTAAGGACTAAATCATATCCGTCCTCACCATATTCTAAAGCACGTTTAACCCTACTAATCGTAGCAGTACTCACACCTGTTTCTCCTACAATCTCTTCATAAGTTATACCGTCTTTTAACATTCTTGCAACTTCAAGACGTTGAGCCATCGCCTGAATTTCACCAACTGTAGCCACATCCTGGAAAAAATCATAACATTCTTCAACATTTTCCAGCTTTAAAATAGCTTCAAAAAACTGATCAGTAAATTCATTTTTAATATCTTTAGCCATTTTTTATTCCTCCTAAATTTTAATAATTATTCCCACTCTATTGTTGCCGGTGGTTTAGAGGTTATATCATATGCAACCCTATTCACCTTTTCAACCTCATTTACAATTCTTCTTGAAATTAAATCTAATGTTTCTTCAGGAATCCTTACCCAATCAGCTGTCATAGCATCGATACTTGAAACAGCCCTTAATATTATTGGATAGCCATATGTCCTCTCATCTCCCATGACACCAACACTTTTTATATCTGGTAATACTGCAAAAGACTGCCAGACTTTATCAGCAACATCAGACTTAGACAGTTCTTCTCTGAAAATATAATCTGCTCTTCTTAAAATATCCAATTTTTCAGCAGTTATATCACCGATAATTCTTATTCCAAGTCCAGGTCCTGGAAAAGGTTGCCTCCAGACCAGCTCATCAGGCAATCCAAGTAACGACCCTAACTCTCTAACCTCATCTTTAAACAAATCTCTTAACGGTTCTAATAATTCTAACTCCATCTCATCAGGTAAACCACCTACATTATGATGAGATTTAATGGTCACTGAATTTTTGCTATCTCCACTCTCTATAACATCTGAATAAATTGTCCCCTGAGCAAGATGAGTAACTCCATCTATTTTAAGTGCCCTATCTTCAAAAACTTTAATAAACTCATGACCAATAATTTTTCTCTTTTCTTCAGGATCAGTCACACCTTTTAGTTCATTTAGAAACCTGTCTACAGCATCAACAGCATGAAGATTTATTGAAAAATTTTCTGAAAAATATTTCTGGACCTGTTCACTCTCTTTATATCTTAATAAGCCGTGATCAACAAAAATACAATGCAATCTAGAACCAATCGCTCTATCGATCAAAGCTGCAGCTACTGATGAATCTACTCCTCCAGATAAACCTAAAATAACATTAGAATCTTCTGGTACTATATTTCTAATCTCAGCAACTTTTTCATCAATAATTTCTTCTAAAGTCCAATTTTTCTCAGCCTGACAGATAGAAAAAACAAATCTTTTTAATAGTTCTTTACCCCCGATGGTATGCTCTACCTCTGGATGAAATTGAACTCCATATATACTTAATTCAGGTGAACCAAATGCTGCAATCGGGGTATTTTCAGTGCTGGCCAGTTTTTTAAAGCCGGTTGGTAAATCAACAACACTATCCCCATGAGACATCCAGACTGATAATTTGTTGTCAACAGACAAATAATCAAGAGCTGAAAATAATTTATCATCTCTATCCAATAACTCAAGCTCGGCCCGACCAAATTCCTTTTTACTGCTGGGCTTAACTTTCCCGCCAGGCAAAAACTTAGCAATCAACTGCATCCCATAACAGATACCTAATATTGGTTTTCCAATTTTAAGTATTTCTGGGTCTATCATTGGAGCATTCTCGGCTGTTATGCTGGCCGGTCCTCCAGAAAAGATGACCCCAATTACATCTTCTTCAGAAAATTTGGCAATCTCAAGCTCATTTCTTACAACCTCAGCATAAACTCCTAAGTCTCTAATCCTTCTGGCGATCATTCTTGCATACTGGCCACCAAAATCTACAACTAAAACCTTATTGCCTTTCATGACAGCTCCTCTCAATCATTAAATTTAACACTCTAATTTATTAGTTCTTTCATTTAAGATTTTACCATAAAATAATAGTACAAGCAAAAAAGGCGGCATGCCTTCCGACATACCGCCTTTATATTTATATTTTTAGATAATCTTTAATGGGTTTGGGCTTACATCATGCCGCCCATGCCACCCATTCCGCCCATTCCGCCGGGCATTCCGCCCATTCCACCAGGCATTCCGCCTCCGGATGAGCCATCATCGTCATCATCACTCTTATCAGCAATCAAACATTCTGTTGTTAATAACATAGCTGCTGCACTTGCTGCATTTTGAAGAGCTGAACGAGTAACTTTAGCTGGATCTATAATACCGGCTTCAATCATATTAACAAACTCTCCAGTCATTACATCAAAGCCTTTACCTGCATGAGCTTCTTTAAGTTTTTCAACTATTACTGAACCTTCATAACCTGCATTACTTGCAATCATCTTAACAGGAGCTTCAAGTGATTTTCTTACAATATCTACACCTGTAGCTTCATCGCCTTCAAGCTTTACATCATCAAGAGCTTTAATAGCTTCTATAAAGGTTGCGCCACCACCAGGTACAAGACCTTCTTCAACAGCTGCTCTGGTTGCAGATAGAGCATCTTCAATGCGATGCTTTTTCTCTTTTAGCTCTGTTTCAGTAGCAGCACCAACTTTAATAACAGCAACTCCACCGGCTAATTTAGCAAGACGCTCTTCTAATTTTTCTCTATCAAAATCTGAAGAACTATTTTCAATCTGCTTTCTTAGACGGGCAATTCTGCTCTGAATATCTTCTTTATTACCATTACCTTCAACAATTGTAGTATCATCTTTAGTAATTGTAACTTTATTAGCCTGACCTAACATACTAATATCGGCATTTTCAAGCTTTAAGCCAAGATCTTCAGTGATTACCTGACCGCCAGTTAAGACAGCAAGGTCTTCAAGCTGCTGCTTTCTTCTGTCACCAAATCCAGGAGCTTTAACAGCAACACAATTAAAGGTTCCTCTAATTTTATTAACTACTAGAGTGGCAAGTGCCTCACCTTCAACTTCTTCAGCAATTATCAATAATGCTTTACCTGACTGAGCAACTTTTTCTAGTAATGGAAGTATATCCTGAATACTAGAAATCTTCTTATCAGTGATTAGAATATATGGATCTTCTAAAGAAGCTTCCATAGTTTCAGTATCAGTTACCATATATGGTGATAGGTAGCCACGATCAAACTGCATACCTTCAACAACATCTAGAGATGTTCCCATACTCTTTGATTCTTCAACGGAAATAACTCCATCCTGACCAACTTTTTCCATAGCTTCAGCTATTAGCTCACCAATTTCTTCATCGGCAGCTGAAATAGCAGCAATCTGGGAAACAGCCTCTTTACCCTCAACCGGCTTGCTTATGTTAGCAATTTCATCGGTTAAACGAGTAACTGCTTTCTCAATACCTTTCTTTAGAAGCATTGGGTTTGCACCAGCAGCAACATTTTTAAGGCCTTCTTTAAAAATAGCTTCTGCTAAAACAGTAGCTGTAGTTGTACCGTCACCGGCAACATCATTTGTCTTGGTAGCAACTTCTTTTACTGTTTGAACTCCCATGTTTTCATAATGATTTTTGACTTCTACTTCTCTAGCTATGCTAACACCATCATTAGTAATTGTAGGAGCACCAAAACCTTTTTCTAAAACAACATTTCTACCTTTTGGTCCTAATGTAATTTTAACTGAACGGGCAAGTAAATCAACGCCACGTTCTAAAGCTCTTCTTGCATCTTCACCGAACTTTAAATCTTTAGCCATTATATATTTCCCTCCTTATTTTATGATTCAATTACAGCCAGAACATCTTCCAGGCTGAGTATTACATATTCTTCGCCATCTAAATTAACCTTTGTACCGGCAAACTTATCAAAAACTACAGTTTCACCTTTTTTAACACTCTCTAATTCTCCATCTTCACAGCCTTTGCCAACTGCTACTACTTTACCCTGTTGAGGCTTTTCTTTCTTAGCAGTATCTGGAAGAACGATACCACTTTCAGTCTTCTTTTCCTCTTCTTCAACAAATTCCACAACGATTCTGTCATTAAGTGGTCTAAGATTCACTGAATATACCCCCTTCAAATTTTATTAATCAAAATTTATCTATATTGTTAGCACTCACTTTTGCCGAGTGCTAATAACCACAGTTATAATAATAATAAAGGGAGGAGCAGAAATCAAGTCCTCTAACAGCATCAATAAGACAAAGAGTAGTTGTTTAGAGAGATTAGCTTGCTAAAGCTCTTTAATTCTTCATTTAACGAATTATTATTATATAATAACCAGGTCTGATTCAAATAAATCCAGTAACTCAGATCTTAAATTGCCCTTTAAATCTCTACCATCGATATCAAATAAAGCCGAGCTGGTAATAATTAAATCATAATTATTCTGATCTATTCTAGCTTTTATTAACTTATAATCATCAACAACCAGCAAACCAGCTGATCTAATATTACCTCCAAAATAATTTGATGGTACAGCCATAACATCAATCCTAACTTCAAATTTTTTCTCTAACATTTCAGCAATCAATCCCAGCCTATCCCGGGCCAGCTCAGAAGTTAATATTAAAACCCTCTCAGGCTGGTAGGAATCTAGCTTACTTTTTATACTATTAAATTCTTCTGGAGAAAAATCATTAGCCAAAACCAGACCAGTATATTCATATTCTTTCCAGCCTGCAGCATCAACCTTAAGTTCTTTAATATTTCTATTTCTAGCAATTAAAACATTAAATTTATTCTTAGCTGCTAAATTCTCCTTAAACTTGCTAAAGGCATCAACCCGGGAAAAAACAGTCTCACCTGAAACTTCAATTATAATATCACCTTTCTTAAAACCAGCTTCCCAGGCCGGAGTATTTTTAATTACCCCTATAACTTCAGCAGCCAGATCATTAATAATAGCAGGTTCAAATACAACTGGCAACAATACTTCACTATTTAAAGATTCAACTTGCTCCTGTAATTTAAAACGGTCGACCTTAAATTTAGCTTTTATTTTTTCACTGGCAAATTTACTATATCCTGCAAGCATAACTCTAGCCAGTTTAATATTTTCAAATTCACTTACCCTATAAATAGATCTCTCTAGCTCTGCCCAGCCAGTAATCCCTGGGATGGCAACAAAGCTAGCCTCTACAGCAACTTCATATCTATTTAATTCTTTAAGGATTTCTAATATATTGCTATTACAACCAGTCCCGAGAACCTCATCTCTCATATCTAAATCGAGGAGATTTACTGAAATAGTTAATCTTAGCCCGCCACCACTATCGCTTTGATCTAAATCAGCCAGTAATTTGATATCATCTTTATTTAAGCCAGCAGCAGAAGTCGTTATCCTTAAGGGAGTCTCAGGAAACCTCTGTCTAAATTCAATAAGAATCTCCTTCCAGTCTGGATGATTAAAGGGCTCCCCTTCAATAATTCTAGTAGCAGATTCTCCAATATATACAGGTCTTTTATTATCAATATAATCAAACAGAGAAAAAACCATCTCTTTATTTAAATGCCCTCCAGAATATACTTCGATATCCTCAGGGTTAAAGCGATGGCTGCAAAATAGACAGGCCTGTTGACAGACCGATGTCATTGGCATAATATTAAATTCTTGTACTGTCTGATAAATCAATTTTAAATAATAACCATTTTTCATTATAACCAGTCCTCAAACTACATAGAGAGATCAGCTTTTACACCGATATCCAGACTATCAAAATCTGCGTCAGCATAACGATAATAAGCTGCTGCCCCTATCATAGCCGCATTATCAGTACATAAATTAAGAGGTGGAACATAATATTTAAGCCCTGATTTCTTAGCAATCTTTTCTACTTCTTTTCGTAATACCTGATTGGCTGCAACACCGCCAGCCAGTAAAATAGATTCAGCCTTAAAATCATTTACTGCTTTTTCCAGTCTGGCTGTTAAGCTATCTACAACAGCCTGCTGAAAAGATGCTGCCAGATCATTCCTGGCAACTTCTTCGCCTCTCTGGTCGGCATTATGGACAAAATTAATAACCGCGGTCTTTAAACCGCTAAAGCTAAAATCATATCCATCTACACCAACTAATGCCCTGGGCAGCTCAATAGCTTCAGGGTTTCCTGTCCTGGCCATCCTTTCAATCTCAGGTCCTCCAGGATAGCCTAACTCTAAAAATCTGGCAATCTTATCAAAGGCTTCACCGGCTGCATCATCTCTGGTCCTGCCTAAAAACCGGTAACTGCCTGGTTCTTTAAAATAAAGCAGGTCGGTATGGCCTCCAGAAACAGTCAGACAGATAAATGGCGAAGAAATCTCATTATTCATTAAAAAATTAGCATAAATATGGCCGGCAACATGATTGACACCGATAAAAGGCAAATCAAGACTGTAGGCCAGCCCCTTTGCAGCTGCAAAGCCAACTAATAAAGCCCCAACAAGACCAGGCCCTCTAGTTGCGGCAATTGCATCTAACTCTTCATATTCAATCCCTGCTTTTTTAATAGCCTCATCAATTACAGGTTCTATCAGTTCAAGGTGTTTCCTGGAGGCAATTTCAGGGACTACCCCGCCAAATTTCTTATGCCAGTCAATCTGGGATGCCACAATATTTGAGCGGATCTCAGGCCCATTACCAATAACAGCAGCAGAGGTCTCATCACAGGAAGTCTCAACTGCAAGTATTAATTTATCATCCATTATGATTCTCCTCCTTCTGTTGCCGCTGCCAGTTAATTTCTGCCTGAGGTTTCTTCAAATACTCTGGAGTAACTTCTCTTATATTTTTAACAGAGCCCTCTTTATAATAATAAAACGCCAGTCTGGCGATCCTGCCGCCCTGTCCTGTATTCTCATAACCTTCAGTAATACTATAATTAAAATTAGAGTCCAAAAAGACCTCTTTTAATTTATCTCTATAATAAATAGCCCCAGGTCCACTAAAAATAATATCCTGACTCCCCTCAGGAATAAATTCAGCTAAATAAGCTGGTAACCTTGAAACTTTAACCGCATTATCATAACTTAACCTGCCAGCATTGGGCAGAGAAAAGCCGCCCTGATAGAGAGCAGTATAAACTCGTTTTCTTCTGGCATCAAGCATCGGCAGATAATAGCCCTCTCTCTCAATAGTCGGCACCAGGGTATCAAGGCTTGAAATAGGCACAAACTCAAATTTATTTATTAAACCAAAGGCCTTAACAGTTGCCAGGGCAATCCTCAGTCCGGTGAAAGAGCCTGGCCCAACTACAGCTCCAATAATATCAATCTCTTCCAGCTTAATGCCCTGCTGGTCAAGACTATACTTTATCCCCGGCAGTAACCGCTGATTATGGCTCTGATCAACCGTAATATTTAAGTCAGAAATAATCTGGCCATCCTCTGCCAGCCCAATTCCAAGATAATTTGTCGCTGTATTAATTCCCAGACTCAGCATATTCTTTCACTCTTTCTAATAATTTTTGCCCGGCATTAAAATTGGCCTCAAGTATTAATTGGCGCTTCTGCTCGGCCTGTCCCTTAATCCTTATCTCAATATAATCTTCAAGATACGGTCTAATCAGTTCAGGCCATTCTATTAAGATAAGGTTTTCTTCAAGCAGAATCTCATAAATCCCGATCTCTTCTAATTCATATTCATTATCCAGCCGATAGAGATCAATATGAAAAATCTCAAAGTCGCTCCCCTGATACTGATTAATCAGAGAGTAGCTTGGACTGCTGGCATTCCTGCCTGTCAGTCTATCAATTAAGCCCTGACTAAAACAGGTCTTGCCAGTACCTAGCTGGCCATTTAATAATATAACCAGCGGCAGTTCTGGTCTGCAATCGTTGACAACATCGGCAATCATCCTGCCTAAATCGGCTGTCTCTTCAGCAGACTCAGATAATATATTCAATTTATTATCAACTAAATCGCTCTCCATAAAATCCTCCTGAACTTAAGCTATCTCCTCTGCAAAAATTAACTGTAACTCCCCTTTAAGCTCTACGCCTAATTCTCTGAGGGTCTTATCTAAAGCCTTTAAAGTCCTATATATTTTTTCCTCATAACAATTTTCACCCATATGGCCAATCCTTAAGATATCTTTAGAATACTTGCCAACCGAGCTGGCAATCATCACATTATATTTATCAGCCATAATCTGATTTAAAGCTGTATAATCAACACCAGCAGGTTTCTTAAAAGCAGTAACTGTATCTGAATAGCCGTCTTTAGCAAATAGCTCCAGTCCAGCTCTTACTAAAGTATTCCTGACCGCTCTGCCGTTCTCTTTATGTCTTAATAAAACATTCTCATCGCCTAACCAGTTATCTAAAGCCTGATCAAAGGCATAGATATCACTGATAGCCTGAGTATAAGGGAACTTCTTATCTTCATACCAGTTCTGCCAGGGTATTAAATTTAAATAATAGCCATGGACCTCAGTCTCCCGATTATTAATCAACTCCCAGGCAGCTTCAGAGACGCTTAAAAAAGTAGTTCCAGGTGGCGCAGATAAACATTTCTGGGAACCACCAAGTAAGATATCTACACCCCAGTCATCAACTTTAACAGGCACTCCCCCAACAGCTGAAACAGAATCTACAACTGATAAAATATCATATCGGTTTAAAACTTCAGTTATCTCCTCGACTGAATTTACAACTCCAGTAGGGGTCTCACAGTGAACAAAAGTAGCAAATTTATAATCAGAATCCTCTGCCAGGAGCTGATCAAGCTGACTGGCATCTACAGGTCTATCATCTGGAAACTCAACTAATTCAACTTCTCCGCCATACAGGCGGACAAAATCTGCAAAGCCCCTGCCAAAAATACCATTATCAATAACCAGTACTCTATCTCCTGGCTCAATTAGAGAAGCGCAGGCTGATTCCAGGCCTAAAATTCCCTCTCCACTCATCACAATCACATCATTTTCAGTCTGTAAAATATTCTGCAATTTTGAAACCATTTCAGCATAAAAATCAAAAAACTCAGGATCAAGATCTGGATTGGTAATCGGCTGAGCCATAGCTTTCCTGACAGATTCAGCAATTTCAGTCGGTCCTGGTGTCATAATTAATAGATCATTCATCAAACCACTCCTAATAAAAGTATCGATATATTATTATAACAGATAATGGCCTTATTATAAAGCTGGAAATAAAAATAGCCTGACTGATTACAGTTAAAACCAGCCAGACTTATCTTTATAATCTAATGTTTTTTATTTATTAAAAATTTAATTCTTCGGTCTTTCCTTATAGCTGGTATGAAGTAAATGATGAGCCTCCCCGCTCAATGGTTCTCCTAAAAACTCATTATATAGCTTAACTATTTTAGGATTTTTATGAGATTTTCTAATACTGCTTGTCTCATCGATACTACCAAGGCCCCTGGCCCTGGCATCCTTTTTCTTATCATTGACAGGTAAAGGCTGGCCGCCGCCACCGACACAACCATGGGGACAGGCCATAATTTCGATAAACTGGTAATCTTTTTCACCTTTTTTAACAGCCTCCAAGAGCTCTGATGCTTTAGCCAGACCATTGGCAATAGCAACATTTATCTTCTTATCACCAATTTCTACTGTAGCCTCATTTGTTCCTCTAAAATCAAGATCCAATCTTTCAAGTTCTTCCCCGGTCAACTCTTCTTTTACAGTTCTAATGGCAGCTTCAGTAACTCCTCCAGTTGTTCCAAAGATCGTACCGGCCCCGGAAACATCTCCCATTAACTCATCATAATCCTGATTTTCTAATAGATCAAATTTTAAACCTAATTCTCTGATCATCCTGGCCAGTTCCCTGGTTGTTAAGACAGCATCTGTATCCTTGTAACCGCTGGATCTCATCTCATCCCGCTCTTTTTCAAACTTCTTGGCTGTACAGGGCATAATAGCTACTGTATAGATTTTAGCCGGGTCAATACCTTTTTGATTTGCATAATAGGTCTTGGCCAGAGTTGAAAACATCTGCTGCGGTGATTTAGCAGTAGATAAATGGGGCAATAATTCAGGATAATTATGCTCGGCAAATTTAACCCAGCCTGGACAGCAGGATGTTATATGGGGCAGATTTTTATCACCCTGAAGCCTCCGCAAAAACTCATTCCCTTCTTCCAGGATTGTCAGGTCAGCTGTAAATTCAGTGGAATAGACCCCATCAAAACCAAGATGTCGTAAAGCAGAAACTAATTTACCAGTAACGACTGAACCAGGCTCCATGCCAAACTCTTCTCCAATCGTTGCCTGAATCGAAGGAGCAGTCTGGACAACTACATGAATATCATCATTTTCAATCGCTTCCCAGACATTACTGATTTCAATCTTTTCAGTTATAGCCCCTACCGGACAGACAGTAGCGCACTGGCCACAATTGGCACAGTTAATCTCACTCTGGGGCAGGTCAAAGGCTGTTGTCACAATTGAATCAAATCCCCGTTCACTAAACTGGAGTGCCGAAACCCCCTGGACTTCTTCGCATTCCCGGACACAGCGGCCACAGAGAATACATTTATTTGGGTCTCTTCTTAAAGAAGGGCCAACATCATCAATCGGCAAATCTCTCCTTTCGCCCTCAAGTTCATCAACATCATGACTGCCAATTCCCATGCTATAAACAAGGTCCTGTAATTCACAGGAACCGTTTCTGTCACAGCCCAGACAGTCATTGGGATGGTTAGCCAGCAATAACTTTACATTTCTTCTTCTGGCCTGTCTGGCTCTCATGCTCCTGGTGCTGATTTCCATCCCGGCCTGAACCGGGGCCACACAGGATGCCAGCAATTGACCATTATCTTCATTTTCAACAACACAGACCCGGCAGGCCCCATGCAGAGTTAAATCCGGGTGATAACAGAGTTTAGGAACATCGATACCCACCTCTTTAGCTGCCTCAAGAATTGTCATATCCGAATCTACTTCAACAGGACTGCCATCTATTTTTAGTTTAACTTTACTCATACTTTTTCGCCTCCATTTTATCATTAAATACTAAATTCATATTAACCAACAGCAATCGCATCCTTAGGACATTTATCAGCACAGACTCCACATGAAATACAGAGTTCACTGGCTATTGAATAAACTTCTTTTGGTTTGCCACTAATTGCATCTACAGGACAGGCCTTCATGCAGATACCGCAACCAATACAGTCATCTTCTAACACATAATAAGAGCCTTTTAAGTCTGGACAGACTCCAGCCGGACATTTTTCGTCTTCAATATGGGCAATATATTCATTTTCAAAATACTGGAGAGTACTGAGTACAGGATTGGGAGCTGACTGGCCTAAACCGCAGAGAGAAGTATCTCTAATATGTTCAGCCAGTTCTCTAAGTAACTTGATATCACCTGATTTTCCTTTGCCTTCAGTAATTCTATTTAAAATCTCTAACATCCGTTTGGTCCCCTCCCGACAGGGAGTACATTTTCCACAGGACTCACTCTGGGTGAAATTCAAAAAGAATCTGGAGACATCAACCATACAGGTATTATCATCCATAACAACCATTCCACCGGAGCCCATCATTGCCCCAACTTCCAGCAAAGAATCATAATCTATCGGTAAATCTAAATAATCTTCAGGTATACAGCCACCAGAAGGTCCTCCAGTCTGGACAGCCTTAAACTTTCTATTTTCCTGGAGGCCGCCTCCAATATCAAAGATAACCTCTCTTAAGGTTGTTCCCATTGGAACCTCAACCAGCCCGGTATTCTTTATCTTGCCAGTCAGAGCAAAGACCTTTGTCCCGGGACTCCCTTCAGTTCCGTAACTGGCAAAGACTTCTGGACCTTCCTGGATAATAAAGGGAATATTAGCAAGGGTCTCTACATTATTAATATTGGTCGGCTTACCCCAGAGCCCTTTAACTGCTGGATAGGGAGGCCTAGGAGACGGCATTCCCCGTTTTCCTTCAATTGAGGCCATGAGAGCTGTCTCTTCGCCACAGACAAAAGCCCCGGCCCCCTCTTTTATATTTAACTTAAAATTAAAGCCTGAACCAAAGATATCATCGCCTAGAAGCCCGTATTCTTCGGCATCTTTAATCGCTTTCTTAAGCCTTTTAATAGCTAAAGGATATTCAGCCCTTACATAGACGTAACCTTCATCAGCCCCGATGGCATAAGCTGTAATAGCCATCCCCTCAATAATCTTATGGGGGTCTCCCTCTAAAATACTTCTATCCATAAATGCACCTGGATCGCCTTCATCTGCATTACAGATAACATATTTCTTAGCCCCTGGTGATTTAGCAGCAAAGGACCATTTTAGGCCAGTTGGGAAACCACCGCCACCCCGGCCCCGAAGCCCTGAATCTTTAACCATCTCAATAACTTGATCCTGATCAAGTTCAGTCAGAGCAATCCCCATAGCATCATAGCCGCCACCGGCAATATATTCATCTATGTTCTCTGGATCAATCCGGCCACAGTTTTTAAGGGCAATTCTTTTTTGTTTTTTATAGAAATCAATATCACTATAGCCAGGAACCTTTTCTTTATCATCATCAACATATAACAGACGCTCAACAATTCTGCCCTTTAATAAATGTTCTTCAACAACCTCAGCAACATCTTCTTCTTTTAATTCAGAATAAAAGACACCTTCAGGATAGACTATAGCAATTGGTCCCCTTTCGCAGAAACCATGACATCCAGTCTCAACAACTCTGACTTCATTTTCAATCTTCTTTTCATGTAATTCATCTATAAAGATATCCTTAATTGCCTTTGCTCCAGATGAAACGCAGCCTGTACCTGTACAGACCAGCACATGTGAACGATATATATTCTCTTTGCTCATCAAAATAACCTCCTATTAATTATTATGCCTGGCTATTACGTGGTCTTTGTCTATTCGATTATTAATTAGATGTTCTACTATTATCTGTCTGGCAGTATCTGGTGTTAGATTACCATAGGTTATTCTCTCTTCACCTGGTTTAGCGATATCAAAGATCGGCTCTTCCTCACACATGCCAATACATCCGGTCTGAACTATCTTGACATTAAGATCTCTCTTATTAATTTCAGCTGAAACAGCCTGTAAGATATCCCTTGCTCCGGCAGCAATCCCGCAGGTGCCCATTCCGATAATAACCTTTGCCATCTCCTTATCATCCCGGGCAGTCATATCTTTTTCCAGCCGCTTCCGCATATCTCTTAATTCCTCTAATGATTTCATTAACCTTCACCTCTTAATTTTCTAAAATTTGTTTTAAGCTCATCTCTAATAAATTGCAAAACCTCTTGATTATCCAGAGGAATAGAACCTAATTCCTCTCTATATTCCCTGGTTTTAAACTCATAATCCTCACCGGCATAGGAATGATAAAAATAAATCTCCTGATCAGGGTTTAAAGTTATTAAGCTAATTATAGATTCAGGAATATCCCCTAACGGTGGCCTATCAATATGATTATATTCAAAGACTGCCGTCAGCACAGTTCCGACTCCAGACCAGGAAAATATCTCTAAAAACCCTCCTGATAATTCGGCATTATATTTAATTAAAGGTATCCCTAAACCAACCTTTTTATTTCGGCCAGTATAAAAGGGGTCTACTACCTCTGTTAGCTCCCTCTCATCCATCCCCTGGCCATTATCAGCCATTACCAGAATCAATTGATTATTATAAAGGTCCTCTTTTAATCTTAGGATTAGTTTATCGGCACCGGCCAGAATTGAATTCTCAGCCAGGTCCAGGATATGAAGCGATAAATCCTTCATGATTATCTATACTTATTGAGAACTTCTCTGGTACTATCAGGATTTAAGCGGCCATGGGTATTATCATTAACCATAATAACCGGGGCCAGACCACAGGCTCCGATACAGGCAACTGTTTCCAGGGTAAACTTAAGATCCTCAGTGGTCTCACCACTGTCTACACCAAGTTCTTCCTTCAATACATCTAAAACCTCACCGGCTCCTCTAACATGACAGGCTGTCCCGGTACAGACTCTAATAATATTTTCCCCTCTTGGTTCCAGATGAAACTGGGTATAAAATGTTACAACCCCATAAACCTGACTTAAAGAAAGATCCAGTTTTACTGCAACCTCCTTTAAAACTTCCTCAGGTAAATACCCATATTCTGCTTGAGCCTGCTGTAAGACAGGAATCAAATTCTTTTCATCTGCTTGATAGTTTTCCAAGATTTTATAAAGGGGCTTAAGATACTTACTTACTTTTTCAACTTGCTGACATGCACAGGTCATAATTAATCCTCCTTGTATAATATGATTATTGCTTCTTTTTAATTAAACAAAACTACAACTTAACAAATCTATTTTATGATAAAGCCTCCAGAATATCTCTTCTTGAATAATTTTCTGGCAGATCAAGCCTGGCAACCTTTCTGATACTATCTATATAGTGACTATCAGTACTTTTTATAAATCTTAAATCATCAACCAGCTTAAATCTAGCTTTTAATTTTTCTAAATCCTGATCTATTGTATATTCTAAAACCCTGAAATCTTCCTTCTCTGGTATAAAACCTAATGTCTTGATTAAGCCCTGACTCCTAAAAACATGGGCTGGGATCAAAATTCCTCCAGCTTTATTAACCAGCCTGCTAACCTGATTAAGACCCAGGTCAACAGCAGCCGGTAAATAATGCTGAATAACCCCTGAAAATTCATCTTTTTGATCAACTATAATCTGATAGCCGATCCTCTCTGGATCATATTCCCTCTTATATAATTTTTCAGCAAGCTCCCCAGCCACCATCTCTGCAGTTTTAATCTCTGCAAAAAAGGCCAGCAGGTGAATATCTTCTGCTGAGGTTATCTCAAGCCCAGGCAGTAATTTTATCCCGGCTTTCTCTGCCTGCTGCTCAGCAGTTCTTAAATTTTTAGCTGAATTATGATCAGTAATCCCGATAACCTCTATACCTTCAACGGCAGCCCTTTGCATTATCCTGGCCGGAGTCATCTCCAGACTGGCACAGGGAGATAAGACAGTATGATTATGGAGGGAAATCTCAACAGTTCTCAATTTAACCAGCCCTTAATGGTGACCTAGATAACTTAAGTCAACTGCCAGCTCAAAGGCAGGTTTGCTGGATTTCAGTAAAGTTATACCCTTTTCAGCAGCTCTCTCAACTGTATCCTGGTCAGGCTCGTTGCCCTCAACAACAACAACGGCGGCCACATCAGTTAAATCTGCCACCGCCAGAATATTTAGATGACCCTGAACTGTCAGCCAGAGATCACCGCTCCTGGCTGAAGCAATTACATTACTTAAAAGATCACAGATATAAATACCCTCTATCTTCTTATTAATATCACCGGTAACCAGCTCCAGCTCTAATTCTTCAACAGCCCTATTTAAATCTAACTCATTAAATGAATTATTTTTTACCATCAGTATCCTCCTTTTTTCTTCTCCCCATCGCCGGGGGCAGGGTGCCAACCAGGTCAGACATCCTGTTGGCCAGCATCTCGACTTCCTGCCTTAACATAAAGATACAGTCAATTCTTTCTGCATAGCCATCAACTATATCTTCAGCCAGGGTGGCACAGTCAGGTGCCCCGCAGGCTGCACAATCAAGGCCAGGCAAAATATCTTTCTCAGTTTCTAAGGCCTGCCATCTGGCCAGGACTGTTTCAAAACCGCCAGTCTTTTCTTGATCAGGCATTATCTCAGGTTGCTCAAAGCTCTCAATAGAGTTTAATGCCGTTGCCAGTTTCTCGGCTTTATTTTCTACAACTTTCTCTTTTTCCTGATTTATTGCCTTTTCTAAATTGACAATTCCCTGGAAAGGATTAATTATGTTTAAAACTCCGCCAAGACAACCTCCAGGACAGGCTGTCATTTCAAGATAATCAATCCCACTTAGATTGTCATTTGCCAGATCATCAAGAATCATTTTTATCCTCTCTAATCCATCTGCCTTGATGATTTTTCCGGCTCTTTCATTATTCAGATTCTCCTCTTCTCCTCCAGACCTACCCCAGGCCAGCGCCGAAATAAAAGGAAAGTCCTCTTCAAAGGAATCTAAAAATCTCTGGATCTCACCTTTTTCTTCAGCAATATCTGCTTTTAATAACGGATTATAGATATCATCTACTGCTACCGCTCCAGAGAGATAACTACTCTTCTTGCCTGGAGGATAATAGACTGCTGTATGTTTTGCCGGACAGGGGGTAATAAAATAAAAGTTAAAATCCTGATCAGAAAACCTATCATTTAATTGATTAGAGACTGTTTTAACTGTTATCTCAAGGGGACTATCATATTTAACAACTAAATCCAATAACTCTGGATATAATAACCTTATGTATCTAACAACTACTGGACAGGCCGATGAAATAAGTGGCTCACCTGACTCTTTGTTATTTAAAGCATTATTAAGCCAGGCCGAATAAATAGTTGCCCCAATCGAAACATTGACAGCCCCGGCAAACCCTAACCTGATTAACTTCTTCTTGATTCTATTTAGATTGTAATCAGGTGGTAATTGGGCATAAAAACTTGGTGGTATCAAGGCAATATTATTTTCTCCAGCTACTGCCTCTTTCAGATCAGTTGTAACAGCCTCCTTGGCGTGATATTCACAGTTTCTTATGCAGGCAGCACAATCAATACAGTAATCATCTTTAATCGATGCTCTCCCCTGATGGACCCTAATCGCTTTAGTCGGACAGTTTTTAACACAATTGGTACAACCCTCGCATTCATCTTCTATTAAAAAAACTGAATGGGTCTTATCCATACTTGCCTCCTTAAAAATTAATTCCTGCTCTAACTACAGTTCCTGTCGTATCGCTTTCTATATCCATATTATCAGAAAATTTATTGACATTACAGAGGCCCATGCCAGCGCCAAAGCCCAGCTCCCTAACCTCATTACCGGCAGTGGAAAACCCTGGTGTCAGGGCTTTATCAAGATCTTCAATCCCTGGTCCTCTATCTTCAGCAATAATTTCAACCTGGCCAGGAGATATCTTCACCTTTAGCTTTCCGCCTTCAGAATGAATAATTATATTCATTTCAAGCTCATATGCTATTATCGATGCTTTTCTAATAATCTTTGCATCTAAATCTAACTGCTTTAAGGTATCCTTCAACTTACTGGAAACCTCTCCTCCTCGCTTAAAATCACCTTCTCTTACCTTTGAGTTAATCAATAGCTCTTCTCTCATCTTCATCCCGTTCCTATTATATTTTCAGGTTTTATCCCATGCTGATAAAGCAGACCACAGCTATGGAATAAAGAATAATTACATTTTAAAAGCATTATCTCTTTCTCCCTGGCAAGCTTAATTGTAGCTTCAGGCGGCTGCTTTCCCCTTACAAATACAATCAGATCAATATCTGTCATCTCGGCAGTTCTAACAACCTGTGGATTTACTAACCCAGTTAATAAAAGGGTTTTTTCCTGAGAAAAAGCCAGAACATCGCTCATTAAATCTGCTCCACAGGCTGTAGTTATCTCTTTATCTTTATAAGCAAATTCAGGCCGGTAGAGGTCTTCTGCAGCCAGAATTTCTTTTATATCATCAACCAGCATCTCCTTTACCCCCTTAAAGCTTTAATATTGAGAAATTAATAACAATATTCCTTGTTCTTATTATAACATAACCTTTTAAAAAAACAACT
>JBNJEB010000013.1:0-23603 GCA_051745425.1 Bacillota bacterium | reverse complement strand
TAACAGTGAGTGCGTAAAAAAATAATTAAAATGAGGAGTGGTTTTATGAGAAGAGAGTTTAAATTATTATTTTTGGTTTTGGCATTTACTTTGATTTTTAGTGGCCCAGCAGTTGCCCAGGAGTATATTTCAATAGCAACTGGTGGTACCGCAGGCACCTATTATCCTTTAGGTGGAGGTATGGCTGAATTAATTAATGAATATGTTGAAGATGTTGACGCGACCGCAGAAGTGAGTGGAGCTTCCGTTGAAAATGTAAGACTTGTTCAGAATGAAGAGGTAGAGTTTGCTCTGGTTCAAAATGATATTAGTTATTATGCCAAGAATGGAGAAGAGATGTTTGATGGAGAACCTTTAGATAATTTAAGAGGAGTTGCCTTATTATATCCAGAAGATATTCAGATTGTGACATTAGAAGAAAATGATATAGATTCAATAAGTGACTTTGAAGGTAAAAGAGTGGCTGTTGGTGCCCCTGGTAGTGGCACTGAGGCTAATGCTCGCCAAATAATAGAATCTCATGGCTTAACTTATGATGACATGAGTATAGATTATTTATCATTTTCTGAAGCTGTTGATCAATTAAAGGATGGGCATGTTGAAGCTGCTTTTATTACTGGAGGCGCACCGGTTTCGGCTATAATTGATCTGTCGGCTACTGAAGATGTAAAGATTTTAGATGTCGAAGGTGAGGCTTTAGAAAAATTACAGTCAGAATATCCTTATTATACTTCTAAAGTTATTCCTGGAGGAACATACAGTGGCATTGATGAAGATATAAATACTGTAGCTGTTTCAGCAATGCTTATAACCCATCAGGCTGCTGATGAAGATATGGTTTACGGTGCGACATCGGCAATTTTTGATAATTTAGATGAGCTTGGAGAGATTCATGACCGGGGTAAGGATGTAACTGTAGAAGGTGCCCTTGAAGGTATGCCTATTGATTTGCATCCTGGAGCTGAAAGGTATTTTGAATAGTAGTTTGTTAGAAATTGAGTACCCTTAGAAGTAAGTTAATTAAAAATCTGGTGTTTGCTTACATGGGGGTATTAATTTACCCTCATGTTTTATATTTGAGATGATTAGGAGGGGTTATATGAAAGAGGAACAGGTAAAGAATGAAGATAACAAGAAAGCAGAAGATATAGAAAGAGAAGTTGCTTCAATGAGAAACATTAAAGGATTCTGGGCTAAGTTTGCAGCCTTTGTGGCAATTGCAGTATCAATTTTTCATTTTTACACAAGTGGTTTTGGGCTTTTAATTTCTTTTGAACAAAGGTCATTTCACCTAGCATTACTTATGGTTTTAGCGTTTATTTTATATCCATTTAAAGACTCTGATAGAGATAAAGTTCCCTGGTATGATTTTTTACTGGCTGCAGCAGGAACTGTGGCGTGTCTATATATTTTCTTTAATCATCATGAACTTGCTTTTAGAGCGGGTATACCTGAACAACTGGATTTAATTATGGGTGGTATTGCTATTTTGATGGTTTTAGAAGCAACAAGACGTTCAATAGGTATTGCTTTACCTATTATTGCTTCGACTTTTCTGGTATATGCTTATTTTGGCCCCTATATGCCTGGAATTTTAGCTCACAGGGGTTTTACGTTCAAAAGAATAATATCTCATTTATATCTAACTACAGAAGGAATATTTGGAATTCCAATCGGGGTTTCTGCTAGTTTTGTCTTCATGTTTGTGTTATTCGGTGCTGTTTTAGAACAGAGTGGAATAGGTGAATATATTATAAAAGTTGTTTTTTCAGGTTTAGGACATCAAAAAGGCGGGCCGGCTAAAGCTGCCGTTGTTACAAGCGGTTTAATGGGAATGATCTCAGGTAGTTCAATAGCAAATACAGTTACAACTGGTTCATTTACAATTCCAATAATGAAAAAAATGGGGTTTAAGCCAGAAGTAGCAGGAGGGGTTGAAGTAGCGGCCTCAACAAATGGGCAATTTTTGCCACCGATTATGGGGGCAGCAGCTTTTATTATGATTGAATTTACAGGTTTGCCCTATGTAGAAATTATTAGGGCGGCTTTTATACCAGCAGTTTTAAGCTATATTGCCATTTTCGGAATTGTTCATCTCCAGGCTTCAAAGACTGGACTTGAGGGATTACCTAAAGAGGAACTGGATCCATTTTTTCCAACCTTGTTTAAAGGTATTTATTTTGTTCTGCCTATTATCGGTTTAATTTACTTATTAGTTATTAGAAGAGCTACTGCCTTAGGATCTGCATACTGGGCAATAATTTTTGCGATTATTGTAAGTCTTGGAGCAAAAATTGTTATTATGTTCTGGACCAGGAAGAGTGGTCTTAGTAGAGAGGAGATTTCACCCGAAAAATTACCTATTGATCCTACCAAGGAGAGTAAAAATGGAATTTTTTCAGGTAAAGAGTTAGTGATTAGCTTTTTCAAAGAGCTCATTCAAGCTTTTGAAAGTGGAGCAAAGAGTATGATAGGTATTGCTATGGCCTGTGCCTGTGCCGGGATTATCATTGGTGTTGTAACATTAACAGGACTTGGGCTGAGATTAACAAGTGTAATTTTAACTTTATCAGGTGGAAATCTCTTTTTAACTCTAGTTCTGACAATGTTAGCTTCACTTTTGCTTGGATTAGGTTTGCCAACAACTGCTAAATATATTATTGTTGCAACATTAACAGCTCCAGCTTTAACGAGGTTAGGTGTACCGATTATTGCTGCCCATCTCTTTATACTTTATTTTGGAGTTTTAGCTGATGATACACCTCCTGTTGGTCTGGCAGCATATGCAGCTGCAGCTGTTGCCGGTTCAGATCCTGTTAAAACCGGGTTATTAGGATTTAAGTTTGATCTGGCAGCTTTTATCCTACCGTTTATTTTTGTATATTCACCGATGATGTTAATGATAGATGTTACCTGGTATAAACTGGTCTGGTTAGTTATAACTGCTGCAATAGGTATGTATGCCTGGTCGGCAGGAATCCAGAATTATTTCTTTACCAAAACCAGATGGTGGGAAAGAATTGGTCTAATTGGATTTGCAGTTCTTTCGACTGTACCTAACATTCAGCTTGATATAATTGGGCTTGGTGGAATTCTAGCTATTTATATATCTCAAAGAAAGGCTGCTAATTTACCTTTAAGACCTTCATTTTTAGGTGGAGAGTTGGCTGAGTAATTTATGAAAAAACTTTTTCTGGTTTTATTTACTATTTTAATTCTAGGAATTTTAATTAATGCCAGTATTGATTTAATGGTTTTTTCTAGTGAGAATAGTGTGATTAAAGTTAAGCCAGTATTTATTGAACAAGTTGAAGTTGAATTAAGTTATATTCATTCAGTCGCCAAGACGCCAGTATCTGAGTATTTTATTGTTGAAGAAAATGATATAATCTTGAAAAAGACTGTATTTGAGTCATACGGTGCCGGGCTGCCTCTTGATGGCGGTGAATTTAAAAGAGAGAACGGAAAATTTGTTCGGGAGGGCCAGAATTATAGTTTTGAGCAGTTATTATTTAGAGTATCACGGACAAAGGGGCAGGAAATAATAATTAATAATGAAGTTTTTATACTTCAGGATTTGCTTAATCCAGGAGAAAAATTGATTTTAAAATCATTTACTCCTTTTAATTATTTAAGATTTAGATTGGGGTTATAATGAAATTTAATAAGAGAGTATAATCTGATTAGTTCAGAGTGAATTCAGGAAAATTGGTATAATTGATTAGAGGTAATTGAATATTTTAGAATAATAAATAATAAAGCAGAGCCGCTTTCGGCTCTGCTTTGTTATTTAATGTCTTCTTTTTCCATGGGGATTATAATTTATTTTATTTGCATATTTAGGACCAATATATGGGGTTAGAATAATAATAGACTGAAAAACTGTTGGTTTACCTGAGCCATCATCCAATGCAAGTAGTAAAATAAATTGCTGAAAAGCTCCATAAAATAAAGTTCCTATTAAAATTCCAGCCCCCCAAACAGGTATTCTTAATACTTGCCAGATTAATTCAGGCATTTTTGAACGATATCTATAAAACCAGCGATTTAATTTGTGTACTCCCCAGAAAGCAGTTCCCAATAGATATCCAGTAAATAAAGAGAAAAAGATAGTACCAGGGATATTAAAATTATTTATAAGGGAAATTATTATTCCCAGTATTATACCGATTATAGTTAAACTGGTACATCGTCTTCCTAATTTTAGAAGATAATCATCTTCTGATTGGCGTTGATGGTACATTATATTATTAGCCTCCTTCTTTAATAAAATTCGAGTTAATTATAACATAAATATTTAAATCTGGCTAACTTGAATAGTTGCAAGAACTTAAAAAAAATGATATATTTAATAATGGAATTGATTGAGGATTTTTAAAATAATAAGGGGGTTTTAATTTTGAGTAAAAAATTAATTAGTGTTGCAATTGTTTTTAGTTTTATAATGGTGGCAGCTTTTGCTGGTTTTGGTCAGATTGCTGAAGCAGATAGCCATGATTCTGATGTTGAAGTAGGTATAGTTCTTTCAACAGGTGGACTTGGAGACCTCTCATTTAATGATGCAGCTTACAGAGGACTACAGCGGGCAAATGATGAATTAGGAATTGAATTTCAGTATATCGAGCCTTCTGATACTGCTGAAGATGAAACTTCTCTAAGAAGATTTGCTTCTAGAGGTTCTGATCTAGTTATTGGAGTAGGCTTCCAGATGGCAGATACTCTTGAAACAGTTGCCCAGGATTATCCTGATGTTAAGTTTGCTCATGTTGATCAGGATTTTGGAGATGAAATTTTAGATAATGTTGTATCTCTAAACTTTAATGAATGGGAAGGTTCTTTCCTTGCAGGTGCACTTGCAGCTCTAGTTAGTGATACCGGCGTTATAGGCTATGTAGGTGGAGTTGATTCTTCTTTAATTCAGCGTTTTGAAGGTGGATATTACCAGGGAGCAAAATATATCGATGAAGATATAGAAGTTCTCAGAAGATATGCTGATGATTTTGGTGACCCAGCAAGGGGTCGTGAAATTGCTCTTGGTATGATCGATGATGATGCAGATGTAATTTATCACGCTGCTGGTGGTACCGGTACTGGTGTATTCCAGGCTGCAGAAGAAGAAGATATTTATGCTATCGGTGTAGATTCTAACCAGAATTATATTGCTCCAGGATATATAATTGCAAGTATGTTAAAGAAAGTTGATAATGCAGTATTTGATATAGTTAAAGCTGTTGATGAAGGAACCTATGAAGGTGGAGAAAACTTATACTTTGGCCTGGAAGACGGAGGAATTGATCTTACAAGTCTGACTGAGATTGGCCAACCTGTTTTAGATGCAAATGAAGCTGGTGAAATAGATGATGAAGAATTAGAAGCAATTAGAAATATGAAGGAAGAAGTTACCGCCCAACATGCTGACCGGATTGAAGAAATCAAAGAAGATATTATCAATGGCGAAATTGAAGTAGAGAACTGGGGAGAAACAGGCAGGCCTGAAGATTTAGAATAAATTATTTAAATTATAATTTTTTAAATTTTAGGAGGCTCTGCTGATTGATGCAGAGCCTCCATTAAATTTTAAGTAATTCCAGGGAGGAATAAAAATGGCCAGGGAAGATAATTATATTTTAGATATGCAGAATATAACTAAAATATTTCCAGGTGTTAAAGCAAATGATAAAGTAAATTTATCCATTAAAAAAGGCGAAATTCATGCACTGGTCGGCGAAAATGGTGCCGGTAAGACTACTTTAATGAATATTTTGTATGGTCTTTATGGACAGGATGGCGGGGAGGTTTTTTATGAAGGTGAAAAAGCTAATATAAATAAGCCCCAGGATGCAATAGACTTAGGAATAGGTATGGTACATCAGCACTTTATGCTGGTTGATACTTTAACAGTTACAGAAAATATTATCTTAGGCAATGAACCAAGAAAAGGAATAACTATCAAGAAATCTCAAGCTAAAGAAGAAGTTGAGGATATTTCAAAAAAATATGGACTTTATGTAGACCCTGAGGCAAAAATTCTTGATATCTCTGTTGGTATGCAGCAGAGGGTAGAAATTATTAAAACTTTATATAGAGGCGCAGATTTATTGATTTTTGATGAACCAACCGCTGTTTTAACTCCACAGGAGATCGATGAATTATTTGAAATCTTTAAATCTTTAAAAGAACAGGGTAAAACTATTATCTTTATTACCCATAAACTAAAAGAGGTTAATGAAATTTCTGATAGAATTACTGTATTAAGGTCTGGAAAAAGTATAGATACTGTAAATACAGAAGATGTCGATGAAGAGGATGTGGCTGAATTAATGGTAGGTCGTCCTGTTCTTTTAGAGGTTGAAAAAGATGAAGCGAAACCAGGTAAAGTATTTTTTGAAATCGAAAATTTAAAAGTTAAAAACAATAGAGATATAACAACTGTAGATGGAGTTTCACTTTCTGTTAAAAAAGGTGAAATTTTAGGAATAGCTGGAGTAGAAGGAAATGGCCAATCAGAACTAATTGAGGCTATAACCGGACTTCGTAAAATTGAATCTGGCCAGGTGAAAATTAATGGAATAAATACTACAGAATTTGATGCAGGGCAAATTAAAAGAGAAAAAGTTGCCCATATACCTGAAGATCGGCAAAAAAGAGGGCTGGTTATGGGCTTTGATCTGCAGGAGAATATGATACTTGGTTATCATGATATTGAGCCTTTTTCAAAAAAGGGAATAATGAATTACAATTATATTCAAGATTATACAGAAAAATTAATAGAAGAGTATGATGTTCGTGGTGGTGGAGTAACTACCGAGGCCAAGAGTTTATCAGGAGGAAATCAGCAAAAATTCATTGTTGCCAGAGAATTCTCTCATGATCCTGAATTACTTATTGCCTCTCAGCCAACCAGGGGTATTGATGTTGGCTCAATCGAATTTATTCATAAACAAATAATTGATAGAAGAGATAATGGGGCAGCAGTTTTATTAGTATCTGCAGAATTAAGTGAAATACTATCTTTAAGTGATAGAATTGCTGTTATTTTTGAAGGTGAAATTGTTGACATTTTAGATACAGAAGATGCTGATGAAAGAAAATTAGGTAATTTAATGACAGGTTCTGAAGCTGATGCAGGAGGTGAGTCTGGTGAATAATAAATTTGAAAATTTAAGATCTTTATTAATTAATTCAGGAATATCATTACTTTCTATAATTATTGCTTTAATATTTGGTGCCTTTTTTGTTTTATTAACAGAAGAATCTCCTGCAACTGCTTATGAAGCTCTTTATTTTGGCGCTTTTGGTAATTTCCGAAATATTTTAAATACACTCTGGCGTTCAACCCCTCTAATCTTAACAGGGCTGGCATTTGCAATTCCGTTTCGAGGTGGTCTGATTAATATTGGTGCTGAAGGACAATATTTAATGGGAGGGTTTGCTGCAGGAGTAACTGGTTTTTATTTTACTTCTTTACCAACCTTTATTCATCTACCACTTGCTATTCTAGCAGGTGTTTTAGCCGGAGCGCTCTGGGCAGGTTTATCTGGCTGGTTAAAGGCAAAAATGGAAGTTAATGAAGTTATTTCTACAATCATGTTAAATTATATTGCTATTGCCCTGACTATTAATTATGGTATTAATAGATTAAGAACATCATCCCGGATGGCAACACCAGAAATTTTGGATTCTGCTAAATTATTAAGATTTAAAGATATGGCGGATAGTGCTTTCTGGTCTAACTTACCTTTTGTAGAGTTGTTTGCTGATCCATCAATTAGATTACACTTAAATTTTGTTCTTACCATCATTGTAGCTATAATACTCTGGTATGTATTATTTAAAACCAGTCTTGGTTATGAGTTTAGAGCTGTAGGCTTAAACCCTGAGGCTGCAGAATATGGTGGCATTAATGCAAAAAAAACTATCATATACACCATGTTAATTGGTGGAGCTGTTGCTGGATTAGGCGGGGTCGGTGAAGTTTTAGGTACTCATTTTAGTTTTATCCAGGGCATGGATGCAGGCTATGGTTTTACCGGAATCGCTGTTGGTTTAATCGGCCAGACCCATCCAATTGGGGTAATCTTTGGTGGACTACTCTTTGGTGCCTTAAATCAGGGCGGTCTGGAAATGCAATTTGCCGGAGTGCCCTCCGAAATAGTTAATATTATTCAGGCACTTGTGATCTTCTTTATTGCCAGTTTACAGATCATCAAAGTATATCTTAAAAAACGAAAAGAAAAAGAGGGTGTTGAATAATGGAGACTCTATTAGAAGTAATCTCACTTTCTCTAATTCTATCAAGCTTTAGATTTGCAACACCATTAATTTTGGCTGCATTAGGAGGAATTTTCTCTGAGAAATCAGGGGTTATAAATATTGCCCTGGAAGGTATAATGTTATTTGGTGCTTTTGCAGCAGTTTTAGGAAGTGGACTAACTGGGAATCCCTGGATAGGAGTAGTTTATGCGATAGTTGCTGGTGTTCTTTTTGCAGCAATTTTAGCTACTGTAAGTATTGTATTTAAAGCGGATCAGATTGTAGTTGCTACTGGTATCAATATTTTTGCATCTGGACTAACAATATTTTTACTACAAATTTTCTTTGGTGTAAAAGGTACTTCTCCTCAGGTTAGAAGATTACCCTTTATGAGGGTTTTTGATGTCCGCTTTAGTGTTTTAACATATATTGCACTGCTTTTAGTCCCGATAGTTTATTATTTCTTTTATAAAACCCACTGGGGTTTAAGAATTAGATCTATCGGTGAACATCCAGCTGCGGCTGATACATTAGGAATTAATGTTAATCGCTGGAGATTTATCTGTGTATTAATAAGTGGTGTACTGGCAGGTCTAGCCGGGGCTCATTTATCTATTGGTGATGGCAATGCTTTTGTACGTGAGATGTCAGCTGGTAGAGGATTTATTGCTTTAGCTGCGATGATATTTGGAAAATGGCATCCAGTAGGTGCTTTGGGAGCGGCTATGCTCTTTGGCTTTGCAGAGGCTGTTGCTGTACGTGTAGACTTTGCTTTTATTCCTTCAGAATTAATTAGTTCTATTCCATATGTTTTAACTATAGTAGTTCTGGCTGGATTTATCAGCAAGGCTAATCCGCCAAAAGCCAGTGGAAAACCATATGATAAAGGTGGAAGATAAAGAATAATATATGACCTTGTGATAGCCGGCAATTAGTTTGCCGGCTATCCATATATAATACAGGAGGACATGTATGATGTTGCCATTATTCGGGGTTATTATTGCTTTTTTTACAGTAATTATTTTATTGTCAATGAAGAAGAGTCTTGGTGCAGCCATGTTTGCAGGTTCATTAATTGTAGGGGTTACTGCTACTGGGGATATTTTTGATAATATTAGTTATTTGATTCCGACGTTTATTGAAGGAGTTATAGATCCGATTGCTATAGAATTAATCATTTTAGTAAGTCTGGTAGCTGTTTTTGGTTTTTTGATGAAAGAACTAAAATTATTGGCTGATTTAATAGATGTAGCCAGGTATTATTTAAGCAGTATGTTTTTTATAATTACTGCTATTCCATCAATGATTGGAGTTTTACCAATGCCAGGGGGAGCAGTATTTTCTGCCCCAATAATTGAGCCTTTAGGGAATCAGATGGAGATGTCAAATGCCAGAATTACATCTTTAAACATATATTATCGGCATCTCTGGTACTTTATCTTTCCCTATATGCCAAGTATGATTATAGCTTCATCTTTATCTGATATTAATGTGATGACCATTGCCATGATGCATATTCCAATTGTAGGTATAATGATAATAATTGGCTGGTTATATTATAATAATGATAAGAAGAAGGTTATTCAAAATAAAATAAATAATGAGGTTGATGATGAAGAAGTAACTTTAAAGGATGCAGTTATAGTTTTATTGCCCTTTGTGATTGTACTTATTCCACCATTAATTTTTGAGATGAGTTTTGTTTATGCTTTGTTAGTAGCTATTATATATATAATATTACTTAGAAGAGATTTATTTAAGTGGCATTATCTATTAGATGGTATGAATTTGCAATTAACAGTTGGGGTAGCTGGAATTATGGTTTTTAAGGCATTTATCGAAGGTTCAGAGGGAGTTATAATACTGACTGAATTATTAATTAGTTTTGGGATACCATTATTTCTGCTTGCTTTAGTTATACCTTTTTTGGCCGGGCTATTAACCGGTAATCATACTGGAGCAATAGGAATATCATATCCAATTTTATTATCCTTATTTAATGATAGTTCGATGTATCTGCTCTGGCATATGATTATATTTTCGAGCAGTTATTTTGGCTATATTTTATCACCTTTTCATCTCTGTAATTTAATGTCTGTTAAATATTTTGATATTTCTCTTGATAAGTATTATAGAGAGATCATAGTTCCTTTTGCTGGAACTGCTGCAGGTATATTTTTATTATCAGTTATATATTATTTTACTATTATATAGATTTGCTAGGGGATGTTTATATTAATGAATAAAAAACAGCAATTAAAGATTGATTGGAGTTATCTGCTATTACTATCGACAGCATATTTTGCTACTTCAATTAACATGCAGGGGATTCAGGCTTTAATGCCATTTATTCAGAGTGACTTTCAGTTAAGCAGAACCCAGGCTGGATTTTATTCCACTTTTTTCTTTGTTTCTGCTACTCTCATGGCAGTATTTAGTGGAAAGATAGTTGATAAATATGGAGCCAGAAAAGGCATGCTAATCGGAGTATTTAGTGTTGGTATTATGATGTTTTTACATAGCTTTGCACCAGTTTATTCAGTCCTTTTGATTCTTGGTTTAATCTGTGGTTTTGGTTTTAGTATAGTTACACCTTCGGTTAATAAAGCAGTTATAGAGGGGGTTCATTATTCTAAAAGAGCTATTTCAATGGGGATAATGCAATCAGGCGGAGGAATCGGTGGTTTTGCCGGTGCCAGTTTACTGCCTATTTTTGCAAATAGTTTTGGCTGGAGACGAGCAATAGGGTTATCAGGAATTATTGCAGTAATTGTTGGGATTGTAATAGTTATATTTTTAAATGACAGAAGTCAGCAGTCTGAAGCCAAAGATATTTCTTTTTATAATAAGATTAAAGAATTATTATCTAATAAACATTTATTTTTTTTATGTCTGCTTGGTCTGGGTTTTGGTACTGCGATTGGAGCAATTCCTGCTCATTTTGCATTATATTTGACTCTGGATCTTGATTTTAGTACTACGCTGGCCGGGTTTTCATTAGGAGTCTTACAGATTGGAGGTATTGCCGGTAGATCTTTCTGGGGTTTAATCAGTGATAGCTTTTATGATGGAGAGAGAAATCCTGCTCTTAAATTAATGGTGATTATGATTATTTTTATGGTTTTCTTTTTTGGTTTATTTGTCTGGAGATTTACTGATTCAAGGCTAATGATCCTGCTCTTTTCTTTTTTGCTGGGAATGTCTGGCATGGGCTGGATGGGGCTTTATTTTACATTTATAGGTGAGACATCTGGTTCAGAGGATGCTGGAGTAGCAACTGGTCTGGCTCTGATTTTTATAAGAACTGGAGTTATTTTTAGCCCACCATTATTTGGGCTACTGGCAGATTTTACAGATAATTATAATTTAAGCTGGCTTGCCCTGGGACTGGTTATATCGCTTGTGAGTTTTATTTACTTTTACCAGGTTAATAAATTAGAAATAGCAAATTAAGGGGAGGTTTCTATTGAAATTTAAATTAGATAAGCCTGTTAATCTATCAGATTCAAAAGTGGACCTGCTTGCAGTTGGCGAGGTTTTGATTGATTTAATTTCTAAGGAGGAAGCCAATTCTTTTCTTGAGGCAGAGTCATTTGAAAAATATTTTGGCGGTTCACCTGCCAATATAGCAATGAATCTGGCCAGGCTTGAGAAAAGGTCGGCTTTGATAAGCAGAGTTGGGTTTGATGGCTTAGGGGAGTATTTAATTAAAAGGCTTGAGAAAGCTGGTGTAATTACTGATGCTATTTCCGTTGATAAAGACAATAACACAACTGTTATAATGGTTACTAGAAGCAAAAAGTCCCCGAAATTTATTGCCTATAGAGGTGCAGAGAAATATATTGATAGTGATGAGATTGAAGATGGTGATATCAGTAAATCTAAAATTATTCATTTATCTACATTTGCTCTATCTGCACCTGAGAGCAGGCGGGCTATAGAAAAGATAATCAAGATTGCCAGAGATCAAAGCAAGATAATATCCCTTGACCCTAATTATCGCCCTCAATTATGGGAGGGAACAGGGGATGGAATAAAATATATTAAAAATTTACTGCCAGAGATTGATATTATTAAACCATCTTTAGATGATGCTGAAGCCTTATTTGGCAGGGGAGATGCAGAGAGTTATATTAAATTATTCCATGATAATGGCTGCAAGCTAGTGATCTTAACTCAGGGTGCAGATGGATTAATTGTTTCGACTGGAACTGAAGCAAAACATTTTGGCTCACTGGCTACTGAAGTTGTTGATACAACAGGAGCTGGAGATGCTTTCTGGTCTGGCTTTTATACAGGGCTTAGTTCAGGTTATAGTTTAGAACTTGCTGTGCAGTTAGGAAATGCTGTTGCTGCTGAAGTTATAAAAAAAGTTGGAGCGATTGTTGACCTGCCTGCTGAGAAGGATTTGCTTGAGAAATATAATATAAAGAGGGAGGAATGATTTATGAAGGTGCAAAGAGTTGCATTTTTAAACCCCCAGGGTAATTTTGATCCTGAAGATAGTTACTGGACTGAACATCCTGATTTTGGTGGACAGCTTGTCTATGTAAAAGAACTGGCTATTGCTATGGCCAATCAATTTGGAATTGCAGTTGATATATTTACCAGACAGATAAAGGATGATGACTGGCCTGAATTTTCAGCCAGATATGCCAGTTATCCGGAATCAGATAAGGTAAATATTATCAGACTGCCATTTGGCGGAGATGATTTTCTGAATAAGGAAAAACTCTGGCCTTATCTAAAAGATTATGTAAGAGAAATTCAGAATTATTATGATGAAATAGGCGAGAAACCAGATATATTAACGACCCATTATGGAGATGGGGGTCTGGCAGGTGCAATGCTAGAAGCAGAGACCGGGATCCCCTTTACATTTACTGCTCACTCACTTGGTGCCCAGAAAATGGATAAGTTAAATGTGGATAGGGGTAACTTAGAAGAGATGCTGGCCAGATATAATTTTCATTTAAGGATTGCTGCTGAAAGAATTAGTATGAATAATTCTGCTACTAACTTTGTTTCAACCTCCCAGGAAAAGGATAGTCAGTACAGCCATAGCGCCTATGCTGATACAGTTGATTTAGATGCTGATGGAGATTTTGCAGTTGTACCACCTGGAGTTAATACAGATATATTTAATCCAGATTCTGGTCCTGAAGACGGGAAGATAAAGGCTAAATTTGAGAAGATGCTGAAGAGAGATATTGATGAGGAAAGAAGAAAACTTCCTGGAGTTATCGCTGCCAGTCGATTAGATCCTAAAAAGAATCATATCGGTCTGATAAAGGCTTTTGCAGGTAATGATGAGCTTCAGTCAAGGACTAACCTGGTGATTACATTAAGAGGTATAGATAATCCCTTTGATGATTACAGTAAGGCCAGTAAAGATGAGAAAGAAATTCTTGATGAGATGATGAAAATTATTGAAGAAAATGATCTTAAAGGGAAGGTTACTATGTTCTCATTAAATAGTCAGCAGGAACTGGCATCTATTTATAGGATACTGGCTGAGAGAAAATCAGTCTTCGCCCTGACAGCCTTTTATGAGCCATTTGGTTTAGCCCCGATTGAGGCAATGGCCTCAGGTTTGCCAGTTGTAGCCACAGAAAATGGAGGTCCGGAAGAAATAATGAATGCTGATAAAGAACATTATGGAATTTTAGTCGATCCAGAAGATCCAGAAGATATTGCCAAAGGTATTATTGAAGTTTATTTAGGAACTGAAGGCTGGGAATATTATCATCAGGCTGGTTTAAAAAGAGTTGAAACAACATATACCTGGGAGAAGACAGCAGAGGGTTATTTAGATAGAATAAGAAAGATAATTGAGAATCCAGAAGATTATGGTCCAGATAAGAAACTGAGAATACCTGATTATTTTTATAGTGAAAAAGGTGAAGCTGAACTAATAATAGAATTAGAGAAGAATTATTTTAATAATTAGGAGAGATAAATATGGAAAAGTCATTAGTAATACTAAAGCCTGAAGCAGTGAGGAGAAATTTAGTAGGCAGGCTGGTAGATCGTCTGGAAAGAGCCGGCTTAATAGTTGAAGAATTAAAGATGGATCAGTTTGATAGCAAAGTTATTGCAAAATTATATGAGGAACATAAAGATAAGTCTTTCTTTGATGATATAGTCAGTCATATGTCAGAAAACAAAATTGTTGCCATGGTAATAAAATCAGAAGGTGATACTATCAGGAAGGTCAGAAATTTAATCGGGAGTACTGATCCGATTGAAGCTGAACCTGGTACAATTAGAGGAGATTATGCTTATACGATGGAGCCTGACAACTTAATTCATGCTTCAGACTCACAGGAAGCGGCCAAAAAGGAGCTTAAATTATTTTTCTAGGGATTGGGCTTCCTTTAAATGTTCTACAAAATTATAGGTAAATAAAGCTGTAAAACCCCAGATGATTTTATCCTGGTATCTGTAAAAAAGAACTGAATAATCTCCTTCCCTCCATTGATAATTCTGGCCGTCTTTAATTAGATGAAAAGGAAATTCGCTATTCTCTTTAGGTTTTGTTCTAACATTGATTTTGTATTCTTCAGGTTTATTATTAATCAGAAAACTCAGTGGAACAGTAAAAACTTTTTTAATTTCTCTGAGATTATCATTATTATTTATTTTTTCAAGCGAAATATTGTTTAGCTTGCCCAAATAGGGATAGATTGCAAAGTTATAGGGAGTTACCAGAAAATCTAGTTTGCCCAGGGGATTGATATTTTTCATGGAAATCCCTAATTCTTCAATAGTTTCTCTGATGGCAGCCTGAGATGGGGTTTCCCCTTTTTCAACCCTGCCCCCAGGGAAACAAATCTCCCCGGGTTGGGTTGTTAAAATGTCTGCCCTGATCTGATAGAGCAGGGATAAATCGCCGTTTTCGTTTTCAATTAGTGGCACTAAGATAGCGTAACTACTTTTGATATTGATAGGTTTGGTTTTTTTATTTTTTAGGTGATCCTGAATTTTTGTAAGTAGTTGCTGGTTTTTCATCTTGATTTACCCCTTCTTAATTTAATTGGTGTTGATTAGGACCTTGCCTGATTGCTTAAATAAGACTACTATTACAATCCCTACTATAATTAGTGCAGGAACGATGTATGACAGGTTATAGATAAGAGAATATATCCAGGGATTTTGCCCCTCAGGCGCATATTCGGCAAAGAAGATTACCCCTGATAAAACATGGGCTAAAAGTCTACCAGAACCGCCTATTATAAATGCGATTAAGAAATTCTTGATCTTGATAGTGTTGTCTCTGGCAAAGACCGGGAAAAAACCTGCAATTCCTAGAAGTCCATAAGCCAGTGGATAGTCAAGGATAAATTGAGCTGGATGGACAACATAGGGGCCTGCGATTAACTGAACAGTTCCATGGAGCAATCCTGTAATTATGCCTGCTGGGCCTCCGTGACGGAAAGCAACAAATAAGATTGGCAGCATCTCTAAATTGACTGAGCCCCCCATTGGCATTCTCCAGAGTCTTAGAAATGATAAGACTGTAGATAGGGCAACTGCCATTGCGATTTCTGTCATGATTCTTAGTTTTTTGTCTTGCATAAAAAATACCTCCTAAAGTATTTTAGGAAGTGCCTGGAAATACTGCTGGAGGATAATTATTGTTTATAATTTCCCTGCGCCTGCATGATCAGGATCAGGTAATGAGGGTCGATGACATGCATCCTCTCAGCCTCCAGTGAGACTCCCCTTTTTTGATTTTGTTTGCATTTTAAGTATATCATCTTAAAAAAATAAGTCAATAAAGAAATTTTATTTACAAATGCTTGACAACTTACTTTTATTATGCTAGTATTATTATGGTTTGAGGAATTAAGCCGATTGACTTTGCGGAAGTGGCGGAATTGGCAGACGCGCTAGATTTAGGATCTAGTGGGCCTAGCCTGTGTGGGTTCGAGTCCCACCTTCCGCACCATTTTTTAATAATAGTGATCTTAAATGACCCCGTTTTGGCCTTTGCCAATTCGGGGTATTGTTAAAATATAGATCTGTTTTTGAAATTCTTAAATTATTAAAGCTATTAAGGGGGATCATTTAAATGGAAGTAAAACAGGAAAGACTGGAAGATAATAAAGTTAGACTGGATGTTGAAGTTGATATAGATGAAGTCAATGAGGCGCTGGAACAGGCTTATAAGAAGGTTAGGAAAGAAGTTTCCCTGCCTGGTTTCAGGAAAGGCAAAGTGCCCAGGAAGGTTTTAGAAGCCAATTATGGAAAAGAAGTTCTCCATAAAGATGCTTTAGATATTTTAATTCCAGCAAATTATCAAAAAGCTCTTGAAGAGACTGATATCGAGCCAATTTCTGAACCTGAATTTGAAGATTTTTATATTGCCGAAGATGAACCGGCAACATTTACTGCGGTTGTAGAGGTTAAGCCAGAAGTTGAACTAGGCGAATATACCGGTTATGAGATTGAGCGTGAAGAAGTTGAGGTAACTGAAGAAGATATTATGGCTATTCTTAATCGACAGCGGGAAGAACAGAGCCAGTTAGTCAGTGTAGATAGAGATGAAGTTCAGGAAGGCGACCATGTAATTATTGATTTTGAAGGTTTCGTTGATGGCGAAGCATTTCCTGGAGGCTCTGCTGAAGAATTTACCCTTGAGATTGGTTCTGGCCAGTTTATTCCTGGTTTTGAAGATAAATTAGTCGGGAAAGAAGTTAGCGATGAACCCTATGAAGTAGAGGTGACCTTCCCTGAAGATTATCAGGCTGAAGATTTAGCCGGTCAGGAAGCTGTTTTTGAAGTCACTATTAAAGAGATTAAAGTTAAAGAGCTCCCTGAATTAGATGATGAATTTGCCAAGGATGTAAGTGATTTTGATACCCTGGAAGAATTTAAAGAAG
The DNA here is from genome assembly GCA_051745425.1 of Bacillota bacterium. Classification (GTDB taxonomy): domain Bacteria; phylum Bacillota; class Halanaerobiia; order Halanaerobiales; family Halarsenatibacteraceae; genus Halonatronomonas. Next base: position 6,465 of record JBNJEB010000013.1, on the reverse strand, counting down.
ATATTGAAAATAGATTAAAAGAACAGAAAGAAAATCAGGCCAATAGAAATCTTGAAAATGAAATAATTGAAAAGATTTCAGAAGCTGCTGAAGTTGAGGTTTCTGAACAGTTAATTGAAAACGAACTTGATCAGATGATGCAACAGATGGCGCAGAATCTCCAGCAACAGGGAATTGATATGGAAGATTACTTTAAGTACATGGGCAGTTCCCAGGATGAATGGAGAGAAGAAAACCGTGACCAGGCAGCAGCTAGAGCCAAGAATAATCTTGTTCTTGAAGCTATTGCTGAAAAAGAAGAGATTGAAGTTTCAGATGAAGAAATTAATGATAAATTAAAAGAGATCGCTGATGCTAATGACCAGGATTTTGAGCAGGTTAAAGCCTTTATGCAGATGCAGGGACAACTGGAATCTCTGAGAAAAGGCTTAAAAATGGAAAAAACTATTGATTTCTTAATCGAAAACAATTAGAATAGAGGTATAGAGAGGAAATTATTTCTTAGAGCTAGGAGGTATGTTGATGAGTTTAATTCCGATGGTAGTTGAACAGACTAACCGTGGTGAACGATCCTATGATATTTATTCAAGATTATTAAAGGATAGAATTATCTTTCTCGGTTCAGTAGTAGAAGATAATATGGCCAATGTGATTATTGCCCAGATGCTTTTTCTTGAAGCTGAAAATCCTGATAAAGATATTTATCTTTACATTAATAGTCCAGGAGGCAGTGTTACAGCTGCATTAGCTATTTATGATACTATGCAGTATATTAAGCCAGATGTTGTTACTATCTGTATGGGACAGGCTGCAAGTGCCGGTGCTTTATTACTGGCCTCAGGAGCAGAGGATAAGCGTTATTCTCTTCCCTATAGTAGAATTATGATCCATCAGCCCATGGGTGGAGCCCAGGGTAAGGCAAGTGATGCCGAGGTTCATATTAAAGAATTATTAGATCTTAAAGATATTTTAAATGAAATTATGAGTAAGCATACTGGTCAGACAGAAGAAAGGATCAGTCAGGACATTGAGAAAGACTTCTTTATGTCGGCTGAAGATGCAAAGGAATACGGAATTATAGATGAAGTTATAACGAGGAATGAATTGCAGGAAAAATAAGTTCCTCAAATGAGGTGATTAAATGTTTAAATTTGGAGATGAAAAGGGACAATTAAAATGCTCTTTTTGTGGTAAGTCCCAGGAGCAGGTGAAAAAACTTGTTGCCGGTCCTGGTGTATATATCTGTGATGAATGTATAGAACTCTGTAATGAAATCATTGAAGAAGAATTACATGATGATAAAGATTTTGCTCTTGATAGAGTGCCGAAGCCTATTGAAATCAAGGATATTCTTGACCAGTATGTAATCGGTCAGGAAAGGGCTAAAAAATCTCTGTCAGTTGCTGTTTATAATCATTACAAGAGAGTTAATTCAGATATGAAGATTGATGATGTTGAATTGCAGAAGAGTAATATCATGATGGTCGGTCCGACTGGCTGTGGTAAGACCTTGCTGGCCCAGACTCTGGCCAGAATTCTGGATGTGCCTTTTGCTATCACTGATGCAACTTCCTTAACAGAGGCAGGTTATGTCGGTGAAGATGTTGAAAATATTCTGCTGAAGTTAATTCAGGCAGCAGATTATGATATTGAAAAGGCTGAAAAAGGTATTATCTATATTGATGAGATTGATAAGATTGCCAGAAAATCTGAAAATCCTTCAATTACCAGAGATGTTTCTGGAGAAGGGGTTCAGCAGGCATTATTAAAGATTATAGAAGGAACAGTTGCTTCTGTTCCGCCCCAGGGTGGCAGGAAGCATCCCCATCAGGAGTTTATTCAGATAGATACTTCTAATATCCTCTTTATTGCCGGTGGAGCTTTTGATGGCCTTGAAGATATGATTAAGAAGCGTCTTTCTGAGAAAAATATTGGCTTTGGTGCTGATATTAAGACTCAGGATGAGAAAGAGAATATTGGTGAAGTTTTAAAAGAAATTGAACCTCAGGATCTTTTACAGTATGGTTTAATTCCTGAATTTATCGGAAGAATGCCTATCCAGGTTACTTTAAATCAGCTGGATGAAGAAGATTTAGTCAGGATTTTAACTGAACCAAGAAATGCTCTAGTAAAACAGTATCAGAAGTTCTTTGCCATGGATGATGTTGAGCTTGAATTTACTGAAGATGCCTTAAAGGCAATTGGTAATCAGTCCCTTTCAAGAGGGACAGGAGCGAGAGGATTGCGCTCTGTTGTAGAGAATGCTATTCTTGATATAATGTATGATCTTCCTTCAGACCCAGATGTGATTAAATGTATAATCACTGAGGATGTCGTTAAGAAAGGCGAGACTCCTAAATTAATCCGACATGATTCAAATCGGGAAGAAACTGCTTAAATAAAGACCAAGAAGAGGAGATAATACATTAAGGGGCAACCTGGCTGTATTATCTCTTTTTTATTTTAATTTAGGATAAGGAGGATTATTATGCCAAATAAAGTGGATTTTATAACAAGTGCTTTTTCGACTGATGGCTATCCCAATCACCAGTTTCCTGAAGTTGCTTTTTCCGGGAGGTCTAATGTTGGAAAGTCGTCACTAATAAATATGGTACTTGGCAGGAAAAAGGTGGCCAGAACCAGTTCTACCCCGGGGAGAACCAGGTCTATTAACTTTTTTAATATCGGTGACCGCTACTGTCTGGTTGATCTGCCAGGTTATGGCTATGCTAAAGTTCCTCAGAAGATTAAAGCCAGCTGGAATGAATTGATAGATCATTATCTCCATTATCGGAAGAACTTAAAGGGACTGGTTCAGATTATTGATGCCAGGCATAAGCCTTCTGAAGAGGATTTGATGATGGTTGACTGGCTGAAAGCTATAGATATTGAATATATTATTGCTGCTACCAAGGTTGATAAGTTAAAGAATAAGGATTTTGTTAAGCAGAAAAAGAAGTTGCCTGAGCTCTTAGGTGTTGAAACTGATAAGATTATTTATACTTCCGCTAAAGATAGAACTGGCCGGAAGCAGGTACTAGGTTTTATTGATAGTGTTATTTAATTGAGATAAGGGGTAGGTTTGATGTCTACAGATAATGAAAGCTATCAACATTCTTTTGCCAGTATCTATGATCAGGTTATGTCTGCTGTGCCCTATGATTTCTGGTATGAATATATTAGATTGCTCTTAGATTTTCATGGGGTTAAGTTACCTGCCAGAGTTCTGGAGCTTGGCTGTGGGACAGGTAATATGATGGTAAGATTCCTTGATGCTGGAATAAAGGTTGATGGACTTGATGGTTCCAGGGATATGCTGGCTGTGGCTAAAAAGAAAGTAAAAAAATTTGAGATTGAACCTGATTTTTATCATCGGGATTTTTTAGAGATACCAGCTAAAAATAAGTATCAGCTGATTTATTCTGTTTTTGATAGTTTAAATTACCTGCTTGAGTTGGAAAAGCTGGAAAGTGTTTTTGACTCTGTTTATGAAATTATTGATAAATCAGGTGTTTTTATTTTTGATCTTAATACTGAAGAGCGGCTGGCAGGGATAAAGCCTGGGACTACAACTTTTCAAGAAGAAGATTTTTTATGTTACTGGCAGGATATTGTTGATCCTGAAAAGGCTATCTGGCAGGTTAATTTAATGATTCAAAAAAAGGATGAGACTGACTGTTATGAGGAGACTCATGTTGAAAAGGGTTATAACCCTTATACCATAGTAGAATCTTTAAAAAACACAGGTTTTGCATCAGTCTTTTATTATCGGGCTAATTATTTGATTAAAGGGAGGCCAGCAGACGATAGAATATATTTCCTGGCTTTTCCAGAGGAAGTTTTAGAACCTGGCTTAATAGAAAAATTATATTATAAAATGAAATTATTTTATCTACGAAAAGTTTTGCTATAGAATTATTACAGGAGGAATATAATGAACAATAAATACTTAACTGGAATTTCAATAGTGATAATTATTGGAGTTCTTGTTTTTGGTTTTTTTATGCAAGATACAGAAGAAGAGCCCAATACTGTTGATAATGAGGTTGAGGAATATCAGGATACTCAGATGATGCTTGACACGATAAATACTATCAGAATTTATGGTTCTGAAGGTGAGGAAGCTGTTGATGGAGCCTTTGATGAGGTTAGTGAGATCGATGAACTCTTTAATATTTATGATGAGGATAGCAATGTTTCAAGGATAAATCGGGAAGCCGGTGAGGGACCAGTTGAGCTTGAAGATCATACTTTTGCTATTTTAGAAAAAGGAATAGAATATGCTGAATTAAGTGGAGGTGCTTTTGACCCTTCGATAGGATCTCTAATCAAGTTGTGGGGCTGGGGTAGTGAGAATGGTCCATCTGTTCCCAGCCAGGAGGAGATTGAAGCCACCCTGCCTTTGATAGATTATGAAGATATTATCATAGATAGTGATTCCCAGACTGTTGAATTCAATCAGAGCGAGATGTTGATTGATTTAGGAGCTATAGCCAAAGGTTATGCCGGTGAACTTGCCACTGATCATCTAGAGGAAGCTGGAATTGAAGCAGCCTTTGTTAATTTAGGTGGTAATATTGTTCTTTTAGGTGAGAAACCTGATGGAAGTTCCTGGAGGATAGGGGTTCAAGACCCCAGATCTGATCGGGGAGAATTGATGGGGCTGGTTGTTGCTGACACAGATTATTTTGATGACCGATTGTCAATCTCTACTTCTGGAGACTATGAGCGCTATTTTGAAGAGGATGGAGAGAGATATCATCATATTGTAAGTCCATTCACAGGCTACTCAGTTGATAATGGGATTGCCAGTACTACAATAGTTGCCAATGATGCTGTCCTGGCTGATGCATTATCTACCGGTGTATTTGTTCTTGGCCTAGAAGATGGATTGGAGCTGGCTGAAAGTGTTGATGATTTTGAAGTAATCTTTGTAACTGATGATAAAGAGGTTCATTTAAGTTCTGGCCTTACTGGCAACTTTGAAATTTTAGATGATGAATTCGAAATAATTGAAGAGTAATATTTATTAATCCATTTTTTAAAGGATGGATTCCCCTTATGGCAGGCAGATGAAATAATAAAAATCTGTTCTACCAGAAAGGGGTTTCTCTTTACTGTTTGCTTTCAATGTCTTTAATTGTCAGATTTTTTAGTTTTTCTTTGATGCTTTGATTGAAGATTTTATGGATATTTTCTATCTCTTTATCTGAATAGATGGCTTTAGACTCAGGGTTGTTCTTTAAAATTATTTTTTGATAGATTGACCAGAGTGAGATTTTTTCTAAATTTGTTAAGGGAATATAATGGTTATTTTCTGTTTTAGTTATATAATTTGTTGCCAGCATTTCTTTTAGAGTTTTTTCGATAACTGTTATCGGCAGATTAATTTTTTTGATGATTTCACTATATTCAGTGCCAGGCTTATCTTTATCCTGGAAGTTTTTATAGATTATATAGAGGATAGCAATAGGTAATAGATGTTTGAGCTCTTTATCTGCCTTACGATTGCTACTAATGAAATTGAGGTTTGAACGATAATGTACTATATATGAGATAATAGCTCCAATAAGGACTATTAGCCAGATCAGATAGAGCCAGACCAAGAAGATAGGTATCATTGTTAGAGAACCATAGATTTGATCATAACTTATAAAATTATGGGTATAGATTCCATAGAGATTTTTGCTCAATATGAACAAAATTCCACTGGTTATGCCTCCTACAATTGCAGCAAGAGGTTCTACCTTAGTATTAGGAATAAAATAATAGGCGATAATAAATGTGATAAAATTCATGCTGAATGTAATCCATTCAAATATTTTACTCTGCTCGATTGGGTTATCTGTTATCTCAGTCGTTAAAAGTGTCTCTAAGAAAGTAAATGAGAGGCTGATTAATATTGTAATAACAAAGGTTCCTAGAGTAATAAAGGTCCAGAAGGCGACAAATCTTTTAAAGAGGTCACGATGTTTTTCAACACCCCAGATTTTATTAAAGGTAATTTCAACTCTGGCCAGCAGAAAAATAACTACTAAAACCAGGGTTATAAAACTTATAATACCCAGCTGTTCAATATTTATACCTGTCACATAACTTTCAAGAATATTAATTAAAGATTCTCCTGTTCCAGCAGCTAGATTATTTAAGATTATAGTTCTAAATTCTTCAGTTATATTTTCGATTCCACCGAAGAAGTTGAAAAGGGTCATGATATAGAATGAAAAGATCAAAAATGGAATTATTGATAAGAGCGTTGTATAAACAAGACCCATGGCGTGGGTGAATATATCGTCATTTTTTACTTTCTGGAATATTTTTATGAAAAATAATTTCCAGTTATAATTTATGAATTTGCTGTATATGTTTTTTAGACTATTTAACATTGCAAGCCACCTCAGTTGTTTTAATGATTTCGTAATTATATAATTAGAGATATTAATTAAAAGACCTTTTTTAAATAAT
>JBNJEB010000012.1:0-24131 GCA_051745425.1 Bacillota bacterium | reverse complement strand
TTCTTGCCAGCAGGAGCATTTCTCTGGTAATAGGCGCCATTAGGATAGCTGTCTGGCAGGAACTTTCTGTATCCCGAATAAATGATCTATTTAAGACTAACATTACTGCAAAGATCTGGGTGAACCAGTAGATGCCTGGGAAAAAGTTCCGAAGCTGATCCTGGCCAGGAAGAAAGGCCATGCTAAATATTGTGCCTGCAAGCAGAGCAAATAGCAAAATTGCACCAGATAATTGGCCGGTATTCTTTTCTAACTGGATATCTTTTTTTATTAATAAGATTGCTGTTTTAAGCATCTCCATTTATTAGATCACCTGCAAGGATTTTATCATAATTATTTATAAAGTTATTAAGTTCATTGAGATTGTTTGGCTTTTCTGAGCGTTTGATTATCTTCCCATCTTTTAAAATAAGCCAGTTGTCAGCAAGTTTAAAACCCTGTCGGAGATTATGGCTGGTAAAGAGCACAGGGATATCTTTGTTTTGATTGATTAATTTTATCAGGAATTTGCTTGAGTTACTATCAAGACCAGAAAAAGGTTCATCAAGAAGAAGCAAGTCTGGTGAAATCAAAAATGTTCTACAGATAGTAAGTTTTTGTTGCATTCCCCTAGAAAATTTATGAACAGGTTCATTTAACCAGAGTTCCAAACCGGCCTGCTTGATTAAGTTTTTTATTTTTATGTTTAAGTTTTTAGCATTATATAGCTGGCCAAAAAATTCTAGATTTTCTCGAGCAGTTAGGTCTTTATAAAGGAATAGTTCATGGGCTATGTAACCTATATAGAGATCTTTACTTTTAGATTTGTTTAACCAGTTAATTTTTCCAGAATCAGGTTTCCAGATACCGGCAAGCAGTTTAAGTAAAGTTGATTTTCCAGCACCATTGGGGCCAAAAAGTGCTGTTATCTGGCCTGGCAATAATTCTAAATTAACATTATCGATTATATTTAGATCATCTCTAGAATATTTTAGATTGCTAACTTTGTAATTTGATATTATATCTTTATTAATAGTCACTTTACTTGCTCCTCATACTTTGAAGGACATTGATAGAGAATTTGTTCAGCTTTTAATTTATCGTTTTCATAATAACCTTCGACTAGAATCAGGTCATTATTTTTTAGATTATCTGGTTCTTCTTCATTAAAAATTATATTTAAGAGGTCTTCTGTTTCTGGATCTCTAATAGTAAATTCAAGGTTTTCTGTTTCAGAATTCCAGGTTATAGTTTCCGGGAGTAGAACTCCTGAAATTCTCAGATATCTATCTTTAGCAGGTGGTTCTTTTAAAAGCTCTGAAACTTTCATATAATATGCAGACGATTGTGAGTAATTATTTATAGCTAAAAAAGTTAATATAGAAATTATAATAACTGTAAAAATAACTACTTTTGTTTTATAACTTACGGGTTTCATGGTCTAAAAGTCCCCCTTTTAAAGGTAATATAAAGAGAAAAATTTAATTATCTCTATTAAACCTATTCTATTTTATCATAGGAATTCCTGCTTAAATAGAATTCTCTTTTTTCTTTTAAAAAAAGCTGGTATTTTGCTGCGTAATTTGCTATAATTTAAGTAATGACTATGCATAAACTCTAAGGGGGTGAAGGCCATGCGCCAGATCAGGTTAATTTTAGCTATTATTTTTGCATTTATAATTATAAATATTTTCGTGCCCGGGATAGTAGAGGCCGATAACTTAAGTAATTCAGATACCTGGTTACAGAAGTTTAACGGTAATGATGTTAGGCAGGTCTTTGCTCTTGATAATACAGGGCTTGAGCTTCCTGATGATGAGTTCAGGCAGTTTTCTGATGAAGGTCAGGAAAAACTCTTTGCCTTAGCTTCTCAGTTTGGAGAAGAACAGTATGAAGAATCTGAGCTATTCTCTATGGTTCAAAACTCTGAAGGAGTAAGAGATCTAAGAGAAGTTCTTCAGTTGAATGGTTCTGACGGTAATAGAATTGATCTTCCTTTTGGGAGAGAGGCTTATATTACAGCTGATCAAAGTGTAGGAGAAAGTAACAGTGGAACAGAAAGTCTAACTAGCTTTAATCTTTCATATGATATGAATCCCAGTATGACCATTAGAGCTGGAATTGGTCAGAAGTCTAGTTCTTCCTGGGAAAACACTAATAGTGAAATTGATGAAGATGAACTTATAGATGAAACCAATACTGATTCTGATATTGTTTCGGCAGCAAACCTTGATAACTTCGATGATAATCAGAATAATGAAACTGAAGTTGAGGCTGTCGAGGAAGCTGAGGAAATTCAAACTCAGTTTGTAGAACAATTAAATGAAATGGCCCAGCTGGGTTTTTCTTATCAACCGGCAAATAATGTTTTCGTTTCGGCAGATTATATATCAGATAATATTTTTAGTTCTTCTGCTGGAAGTTCTACTGTTTTTGGTTTAGAGTATCAAGATAATGCAGGTAATATTAGGGCCAGTTATCAGATAGATAATTTTGATGAAATGAGACAGACTATTACAGGTCTTGAGCTTGATTTGCTGGATTTAGCAACTCTAAGTACTTCTTATAAGCTATTTGATATTAATAATCTTCAGGATACATTGGAAAATCAGGGGGGCTGGGAGTTTGATATTGGTCTTGACTTAAATGTTACTGATAGCAGCATGTTTTCTATTGGTTATCAGATGTTAGATGATATGAATACTGAAGGACAAATTCCAGATTTAGAACAGGTTGAGTCAAATGTACAGGCAAGTTTCGAAATACGATTTTAATTATAGGCTAAATCCGTGGAAATCATAATAAATTTTCTGACCGGTCGGTACCGATAACCCGTCCGGTCTTTTTTTTGAAAGTTGTTTGAAAGGTGGTATAATAATGATTAGGTTGAATAGGATAGTTTTTTTGATTTTTTTGTTTTTTATTTTATTTTCAGTGTCAGTAGCTGCTGAAGATCAACCTTATATTATTGATGCAGATACCATCACATATGATTATGATCTGCAGGAGTTGACTGCAAGTGGGAATGTAATTTTTCGAGTTCCTGGCTTAGAAGTTGAAGCAGATGATATTAAGGTTTACATAACTAAAGATGAAATAAGTGCTACAGGAGATGCTGTTAAACTTAGAACTGAAGAAGAATATGTGACAGGTGAGGAACTATATTATAATTATAATACTGGAGAAGGCGAAATTTTAGCAGCTGAAAGTGAGATTGATAATTTAAATTTTTCTGGTGGGAAGATTGCAATAGTTAGTGAAATGGAGCACGCTATTGAGGTTGAAAAGGCAGTACTAACACCATGTATTCAGCCTGATCCTCATTATAGATTAGAAGCTGCTACTATTAAGATTTACCCAGGCGATAGAGCAGTAGCTGAAGATGTATCATTTTATTGGGGAGATACCAGAATTTTTACTGTAGGTAATTATGTTCTTCATTATGAAAAAGATGAAGAAACTGGAGAAGAGGGATTGTCAAGGCCTGTTCCAACATATGAATTAGGTTATGATACTATAGAAGGTTTTTATTTAGAGTTAGAATATAATTATGAAATATATGATAGAATTTCAGGCGACTTGTTTTTCACCAATACCCAGAGGGGTAGACAACTTTTATCAGGGTCCAATCAAATTAGATTTACTGATAATTTAGATCTTAATACAAAATATTCTCAGGAAAAGATTGATGAACCTGAGGAAGATGAAATTGAGTATAAAGAAATATTTGAAACAGTATTAAATTTTAAACCTTCTAATTATTTTAGTATAGATTCAGGCTTTATTTATACAAATGAAGAAAATGAAATTTTAGAAAGGTATTTTAGTGGCTGGAATCATCAATTAAGTGATAATTTTACTATTAGTGGTAGACAGGCAAAAGAATTTAAGTATCCCCAGGGCAGAAGAGATGAAAGGGAAATATCAAAACCATTAGAACTGAAATTTGATTATAATTCCTCACCATTTAGATTTAAGTATGATTATACTTATGAATTTATGACAGATGATTACAGGCAGGAGTATATAATTAATAATACATTAAAAGATGAGCTTGATATTAAATTTTACCATGACTATAGAAATGGCGAACTGGATAGACAAAGTTATCAGCTTGCTGGAAGCAATTATATGAACTGGAGAATGAGGTATCGCTCAGGTTATGATCTGGAATATCTACCATATCTGGATATTGAAAAATCACTGCCTTCTGGATTTGATTTATCTGCTGGAATGGGTAGATTAAATGAAAAAGGTAAAGATACCGGTCAAATAGAGATTAAACCTGGTTGGGCTGGTTCGATTGAAATTGTCAATGGTTGGAATGTAGTTGCAAGGGGAAATTATAACTGGCATTATTATCTTAATAAACCTGAGCAGAGTTTTTATGCAAATATGGAAACAGAAATCGGATTAAATTTTGAGTATGAGACAGAGTCTGGTTATAAGATTGATGGAGGGTTAATTCAGGAAGAGATTTGGTCAAGCGGGGAGCCCTATCTTGAGAGAGATAAAAAGTCTGAGAAGAATACTTATATGTTAGAGTTAAACTTAAGAATTCCAACAGAAGAAGTTCAATCCAGCCTGGATCTTGAATTTTCAGGGGAATATCAACAGCATAAAAATAATTGGGAAAATATAAAGATTGGTTTATTAAGAAGGTTAGATTGTTATAGTTATGGTCTTAAAGCTGAGTTTCTTAATGATGAACCAGCAATTTCCTTTAGTTTTGACCTTGACCTTTAAATTATGATATAATTATCTCGTATGTTTCAAAGAATAATAATTGTTCGTTAGGTGATTTAATATTAGTAGAGGAGAAATTGTTTATGACAGTAAAGCAGGGAGTCGGAACAGAAATAGCTGAATCTGCTAGAGTGTCTTCAGAAGCTTGTTTAGAAACAGGTGTTAAAGTGGGGGCAAGAGTTATAATAGGACCTGATGTTGTCATAGGAAAGAATACTGTAATTGAATCTGATGTTGAAATTATTGGTAATACATTTATTGGTAGTGACAATCATATTGGGAGGGGTGTATTACTTGGTTATCCCCCTCAACATAGTGGTTATCAGGGTGAGCCAACACAATTAAAGATAGGAAGAGATAATTATTTTGGCCCAGGAGTAACTATTCATAGAGGGACTGTTGAAAAAGGGGAAACTAGAATAGGTTCAGGTAATTATATTGCCGCTTTTGCTCATGTTGCCCATGATTGTCAATTAGGAGATAGAATTAATATTGGTAATAATACTCAGGTTGCAGGTCATGTTGAGATAGGTTCAGAAGCTGAAATAGGAAATCAGGTAGGTATTCATCAATTTGTTAGAATAGGGAGGTCTTCTATTTTAAGTAGTTCTTCAAAAGTAATTAAAGATTTACCCCCCTTTTTAAAAGCAGAGGGGCACCCAGCTAAACTGTCTGGTTTAGGGAATTGTCCCAGGGAAGAGCTAAAGTTGATGATGGCCCGAGCTTATGAATATATTTGTCATTCAGGTTTAAATATTAGCCAGTCTGTTGAAAAAATAAAAAGTGAATTTGAGGCAGCAGAGATAACAGAACTTACTGCTTTTATTGAGAGCAGTTCAAGGGGAATCTGTCGCTAAAAATTAGGAGGAAATTAAATAGTTATGAGTAAATTGAAGATGGGAGTTATTGGTGTTGGTAGTATGGGCAAAAATCATGTTCGTTCATATGCAGCTTTAAAGCATTTATGTGATTTGATTGGGGTTTTTGATCTAGATGATGAGAGGAATAGGGTAGTAGCCGAAAGCTATGGAGTTAAGCCGTTTGATTCAGCTGAAAGTTTGATGGAGGAAGTTGATGCAATTAATATTGCTACTCCAACAACTACTCATTATGACCTTGCAATGAAAGCAATAGATAAGGGTTTACATATATTAATTGAAAAGCCTATAACTAATTCTGTTGAAGAAGCTCAAGCTATTTTGCAGGCTGCAAAAAAGAAGGATTTAATAGTCCAGGTTGGTCATATAGAAAGATTTAATCCTGCAATTCAGGCATTACCAGATATATTAAAAGATGAAGAGATAGTTGCTTTACATGTTGAAAGAATGGGACCATACGATCCCCGGATTGATGATACTGATGTGATTCAAGATTTGATGATTCATGATATAGATGTAGTTAGTTCTCTGGTTCCAGGAGATATTACTAATGTTTCTGCTACAGCAAGAAAGGTCGAGTCAGAAAGACATATGGATTATGCTATTGCAAATTTCCGCCTGGCTAATGGCGCTATTGCTACTTTAACTGCCAGTAGGGCTACTAAGAAAAAAGTCAGGGCGATGTCTATAACAACAACACATTCATATATTGAACTAGATTATCTTCAGCGAAAAATAGTAGTAACTGGGCGCAAAGAAATGATGGCAGATAGTTCTGAATATAAGAGAAATAATGAGCATGAAGAAAATTATAGTAATGATGAAGAACCATTAAAATCTCAGTTAGCACATTTTATTAACTGTATAAATAATGGAACCAGGCCTTTAATTAATGGCTCAGACGGTCTGGAAGCTTTAAAATTAACAAAAGTTATTCAACATCAGGTATATAATAGAAAAAATCAAATAAATATAGCAAGAACCAAATAGGAAGGGTTTTAATATAATGATTCCAATTGCAAATCCAGAAATTACTGAATTAGAAAAAAATAAAGTTATGAAGGTTTTAGACAGCGGAATGCTAGCTTCAGGTCCAAGAGTAAAAGAGTTCAATAATAAGTTTTCTAAATATACTGGAGCTGATTATGGGATTGCTACCACAAGTGGAACTACCGCCCTTGATGTAGCTGTTAGAGCTACTGGTTTAGAAGAAGGGGATAAGGTAATAACTACACCGTTTACATTTATAGCCAGTTGTAATTCTTTATTGTATAATGGTGTTGAACCAGTCTTTGTAGATATTGATCCTGTAACATATAATCTTGATCCTTTTAAAGTTTTAGAAGTTTTAGAAGAGGATTCTGAGATAAAAGGGATTATGCCAGTACATCTTTTTGGTCAGCCTGCTGATATGGATACTATAATGAGGTTAGCAGAAAAATATAATTTAATAGTAATAGAAGATGCTGCCCAGGCTCATGGTGCAGAATTTGCAGGTGAAATTGTTGGGAGTATTGGCACAGCAGGTATTTTTAGTTTTTATCCCACTAAGAATATGACGACTGGAGAAGGAGGAATAGTCGTTACTTCTAATAAAGAGGTTGCAAATAAAGCTGAATTATTAATAAATCATGGCTTAACTGACCGTTATTATCATGAAGAGTTAGGTTTTAATTATAGAATGACTGATATTGCCGCTGCTATTGGTCTTGAGCAGCTAAAAAAATTAGAAGATTTTAATAAGAAGAGAAGGGAAAATGCTATGAAATTAACAGAGGGTATATCTGATTTAGCCTGGTTAGTTACCCCTAAAGTAGCGGAGAAACGTTCCCATGTTTTTCATCAGTATACAATCAGAGTGATTAATGGTTTAAGAGACGATTTTGTTGATTATCTTCAAGATAATGGCATTGGTTATGGTATCCATTATCCAAGACTTGCATATCAGCAACCAATTTATAAGAAATTAGGATATGATGACTTTAAATGTCCAGAAGCTGAAAAAGCTACGAAACAGGTTGTTTCTTTACCGGTTCATCCTGCTTTGAGTAATGAAAATATTAAACAAATTATCGAAGTATTGCGTGCATATAATCCGAGAAAATGAAAATGATTATAAATTATGTTATACTATTTTTATATTTAGAGTTGTAAATTTTAATTACTTTTGTTAGATAAGTTTCATAAAGGGGGATTTACCTTGAGTTATAAATCAAAATACCGTGATTGGTTATTAAGTGATTATTTTGATGAGGAAACCAAAGAGGAATTAGAGGCAATTCAAGATAATGAAAAAGAAATTGAAGATCGGTTTTATAAAAACTTAGAGTTTGGTACTGGTGGTATGCGAGGTAAAATGGGCGCCGGAACTAATAGAATGAATAAATATACTGTAAGAAAGGCTACCCAGGGACTTGCAAATTACATTATTAATTACAGTGAAAAGGGCAAAGAAAATGGAGTCGCAATTGCATATGATTCCAGGCACAAGTCACGTGAATTTGCAGAAGAAACTGCTCTTGTTCTGGCAGGCAATGGAATTAAAGCATATATTTTTAATGAATTAAGACCTACGCCAGAGTTATCTTTTGCGGTTAGAGAATTAGGAGCTGAGGCAGGTGTGGTTGTAACAGCAAGCCATAATCCTCCAGAATATAATGGTTATAAAGTTTATGGTAGTGATGGTTGTCAGTTAGTTCCTGATAAAGCCAGAAAGGTTATTGCTGAAATAAATGAGCTTGATGATTTTTCTTTAGTTAAAAGAATGGAAAAATCAGAAGCTGAAGAAGAAGGCCTTTTTAAAATAATAGGTTCAGATATAGATGAAAAGTATCAGCAGGCGATAATTGATGTTTTACCTGATACAGGGCTTGCTAATAAAGTCGGTAATAAATTAAAGATTATTTATTCCCCGCTTCATGGTACTGGTAACAAACCGGTAAGGAATATTTTAAGTAGTCTTGGTTTTAAAGAAATGATGGTAGTTCAGAGACAGGCTGAGCCAGACCCTGAATTTTCAACAGTATCAAGTCCTAATCCAGAAGACAGGGATGCATATACTCTGGCTTTAGAATTGGCTGAAAGTTATAAGCCTGATTTAATTATGGCTACAGATCCAGATGCAGATCGACTTGGGGCTCTAATAAAGAATGAAGATACTTACACTGCTTTAAATGGTAATGAAATAGGAGTTTTAATGGCTGATTATCTTCTCAAGAGAAAAAAAGAAGAAGGGATTTTGCCTGAATTTCCTGTAATTATTAAAACGATCGTTTCTACGGAAATGATCAGGCCTATAGCAAGAAAATATAATGCTAAAGTTAAAGATGTATTAACAGGATTTAAATATATTGGTGATGAGATTAAAAGAATGGAGCAAACTAACGAAGAGTTTATTTTAGGTTTTGAAGAAAGCTTCGGCTATTTAACAGGAACATATGTGAGAGATAAAGATGCTGTAAATGCTTCTGCATTACTTGCTTTGATGGCTCTTTATTACCAGGAAAATATGGGTATTAATCTCCTGGAAAGATTAAGTGAACTTAGAGAAGAACATGGTTTCTTTCTAGAAGAACTTGAATCTATGCGATTAGAGGGTAAAGAGGGACAGGAAGAAATAGAAAGAATTATTAGTTCATTAAGAGAAGATAATCCTGCTGAAATTGCCGGAGAAAAAGTCTTAGTTTTTAAAGATTACTTAGATAAAGTTTCAAAAAACTTTAAAACTGGAGAAGAAGAGCAGATAGATTTGCCGGAATCTAATGTATTGCAGTTTTTGCTGGCTGATGAAAGTAAGATTACAATTCGCCCTTCAGGGACAGAACCAAAATTGAAATTTTATTTTGCAGTGAAGTCTTCATCAGAAGAAACTGCAAAATCCAAATTGGATAGTTTGAAAGAAGAGTTTATGGTTATGATTAAAAAAATATAAGAAGTAGTTTTGTTGGAATTGATTCCGGCCGGTAGCGAATTGCCGGTCGGTTTTTTAGTTTATAAATCTTGAGGAGGTAATTATTTATGAAGGTTAAAAAAGCAGTAATTCCAGCAGCAGGTTATGGCACTAGATTATTACCTGCTTCTAAAGCTATTCCTAAAGAGATGTTACCAATTGTTGATAAGCCGACAATTCAGTATGTTGTTGAAGAAGCTGTAGAATCAGGGATTGAAGAAATCTTATTAATTACAAGTAAAGGCAAAGAAAGTATTGAAAATCATTTTGATCATGATCTTGAACTTGAATTAATTCTTGAAGAGAAGGGAAAATATGATCTTTTAGAAAGAGTAGAAGAAATATCTGATTTGATCACTATACATACAGTCAGGCAGAAAGAGCAATTAGGCTTAGGGCACGCAGTAGCCTGTGCTGAAGCTTTTGTAGGAGATGAGCCTTTTGCAGTTCTGCTTGGTGACGATATTATAGAGAGTGAAAAACCTGTAACTCAGCAACTAATTGAGCATGCCGAGCAGACTGATTCGCCAGTGATAGGCTGTCAGGATGTACCAAGAGAAGATATCTGTCTTTATGGTTCAGTTAAATATAGTGAAAAGTCAGGCAGGAGAGCTCGAGTGACTGATATGATAGAAAAACCTGAACCAGATAAGGCACCATCAACACTGGCGGTTTTAGGGAGATATATTTTAACACCGGACATATTCCCAATTATTGCTAGGACAAAGCCTGGTAAAGGAGGAGAAATACAACTTACTGATGCTCTTAAAACTCTTGCAGGAAAAAGAAGGCTGGAGGCCTATGATTTTGAAGGTGAGCGCTATGATGTTGGAAATAAATTAGGATTTTTGAAAGCTTCAGTAGAGTTTGCCTTAAGAAGAGAGGATTTAGCTGAAGAATTTAGTGAATACTTAGATAATCTAGAGTTTTAGAAAGGGGCTTGATTTTATGTTGAAAAAGTTCGGGCTTTTAATTGTTATTTTAAGTTTGGTAGTCGCAGTTACATTTGATGTTAAAGCTGAAAATCATAGTCTCAAACCGATAACTTCAGCTGAAGCACTTGCCAGGTCTTATGGTATGGGAGGGGCATTCACTGCTGTAAGTGATGATGCTTCAGCTTTAATTTTTAATCCTGCTGGTTTATATCAATCTGGAAGATTAGGATTATTAGTCAGTGGGGGAATGGTTGCAGATGATGTTTTTCAATATGGAGATTTAGCTGATAGTATTAATAGATTTTCTGAAAATGCTGAAGAACCAGGAGAATTTCTTTATAATTTACCTGATGAGCTAAATTTAACAGGACAGGGTTTATTAGGTGCCAAGCTTGGATCAGCAGGAGCTGGAGGCAATTTCCAGGTCAGATTAAAAGGATCTAAGGATAGCTCAGGGGCTGATTATAATTACCAGTTATTGCAGGATGGGCGTTTAGGACTTTCAGGAGATATATTTACAATACCAGCAGAAGTTGGAATAGCTTCATATGGTTTGAATATTCGTTATCAGCGCCTGACTAGAGGTGAATATGAATTAGAAATGGGCAATGGTAGTGAAAGTTCTATTCAGAGAGAATGGCAGGCAACAGATTCAGGCTTTGCAGTTGATGGAGGCTTGATGATACAGATGACTCCAATGGTAAAGTTAGGTGTTATGATTGAGAATTTATGGGCTGCTGAACTTGATTTAGTTTCTAATCAAAAAGAGTATTCTTATAATGATGGCAGTTGGGAATTAGAGAATGAAGATAGTCGCAGAGAAGAATATATTCCTGCTAGAAGCACCAGAGTTGGGGCTTCTGCAAGGGTGCCTATTCTGGGAACTACAATAACTGCAGATATTGATAATTTTCCTTTATTAACTGAAGAGAAGGCAGGAGACCCTATTCTTTATTTAGGTTTTGAAAATGATATGTTACTTCACCTTGTAACAATCAGAGGGGGAACATATAAAGAATCTGATGGTGAAAGGGTTTTAACAGCAGGATTTGGATTGAATTTTGCTGGAGGAAGTGCCGACCTTGGAGCAGGCTTTGCACCTGGAGGTAATAGAAGTAGTATTCAGGCTGCAGTAAGTCTTGACCTATAATATTCAGATAAAATAAGCCCCTGCCGCAGGCAGGGGTTCATAATTAATTAACAGTTAGAAGAATTTTCTTCGATACAGTTTAACTTGGAAAGGACATCATAAATTCTTTTTGAAGATTTTTGAAGGATATCAAGATCTTCATCACTTAATATAGATAAATGATCTGATAATTTTTCTTCAATTTTCTCCTTCACATTTTCTACATATTCCACACCAGAATCAGTTAAAGATATTCTGGTTTTTCTTCTATCTTCACTGTCTCTTTTTCTAGTTGTATAACCCATTTCTGAAAGTTCATCTACTGCTCGACTACAATTTGAACTTGACATTGTATTAAGCTGACTTATATCAGAAAGTGTTAGATTATCATGATAATACAGTAAATGTAGTATTCTAAATGAATTAGGAGTAATATTTGATTCTTTCATATAATCTACTCTTTTAATTCTTTTCATAAGCGGTGGAAAAATTTCTAAAAGATTTCTTACTACCATATTTAAATCTTTATTTTCCAAAACGTTCACCCCATTAATAGTATCGTATAGAGATATTATATAACACAATTTAAATCATAGCAAATTATTTGACAGCATTTGATTGTGATTATATAATTGTTGTATGGTTATAAATAAGTTTGCTTTTCAACTACATGTATAAGAGGGGATGAATATCTAATGCTTAAAAAAATTACTAAAAATAAACCTAAAATAGTTTTTTTCTTAATTTTAATTTTTCTATTTACAAACAGTGCTTATGCTGATAATGGCCTGACATTAGAAGAGGTAATAAATCTTGCTGATGAAAATGATACAGATTTAAAAATATCTGCATTAGAGTTAGATAATGCCAGATTGAATTATGAAATGAATAAAGCTCAAAATATTAGAACTGAATCCCGGTATCAAGAACTTTCGGCTGAATTAGCGTATAATCAAAAAAAAGAAGAAGACCGGCAGACAAGAACTGGAATATATATTGAGTTGATTAGAGATTATCATAATTTAATAGAACTAAATAAAGAAATAGATATTGCTATTAAAGAAAAAGAATTAGCTAAAAAGAAACTAGAAGATAAAGAACTTGAAGTTGAGCAGGGATTAAGTTCCAGGATTGAATTATTACAACAGCAGATTGCTTTTAATAATGCTGAATTTGACCTGGCCAGCGTGGAGGCAGAATTAGAACAGGCAGAAAGACAATTCAAATTCAGATTAAATTTAAGTGATTTACCAGAATTAACTTCTAGAATAAAGGCAGTCGGTAGTTTAAACCTGCCATCGAGACAGGATGTTGTTGATAGAACTTTAGCTGAAAGCTTTCAGTTAGAAGCAGCTAGAATTAATCGAGATTTATCTGAAATTGATATGCAAAGAGCTGAAGCAATTCAAATACCTGAGTTAGAATTACAGGAAAATAGAAATAATTTAGAATTAGCGAAATTAGAGGTTGCCCAGGTTAAAGAAGAGGTTGAAGAGCAGGCATTAGATCAATATCATCAAGTAGAACAATCTTATAGTCAGATAGAACTTGCTGCAGGTAATCTGGAGCAGGCTTCAGAACACCGGAGAATCACACAGGAGCAAAGAGATGCCGGACTGGTATCTGCCAGCGCTCTCGAGGAGGCCGAGCTTGAGTACCTTCAGGCTGAGTTGAATCTGGATATTTCCAGGTTTTCTTATTTAATAAATTATTTTGACCTGCAGAATATGACCGGGGTAGAGCTGGAGGTGTTGCTGGATGAAATTATTGCGTTCATCTCTGATTGATAGAACCTTTATGGTGGGGGTTTTTCTTTTTATAATGATCTTAGTTTTAGCCTGGACAGTAAATCCTCAGGTTAATGCCAGTGAAGCTGAAGGAATGAATCTGAATCAGGTTCTAGAGAGAGCAATTTTAGAAACCAGCGAGCTTGATGCTGAGAGAAAAGCAGTTATTGATCTTGAAAGAGAAATTGCTATTCTTAAAGCTAATGCTGGCTGGCAGTATGATTTAAATCTTTCTTATAATAGAAGCGAAGAAGAGCAGCTATCAGGTATAGATCAGAATGAACAATTACAGGCAACTGGTAGTAATGAGAGGTATAATCTGAGCATTGATGGTGGCAGAAGTTTTCTATCTGGCTTAAATTTATCAACAGATTTAACAATTGTTGATTCAAATGATTTAGACCTTGATGATATTGTTGAAGATTGGAGATTAAATTTAGGACTTAATTATAGGTTATGGCCAAGATCTCCTTCTGAAATGGAAAGAGCTTTAAAAGATTTAGAAAACAATCTTGAGCTTGCCAGATTAGAGCTTGAGGATGCAGAGGAAGAGTTTTTTCTTGGGCTGATTGAAGACTATCTAGAGATAATGTTTTTAGATAAAAAACAGGAAAATAATCTTAAGGAATTAAATATGGTTGAGGAAAGGTTGGCTAGAGTTGAACGGAGAAAAGAGATTGATGAAGCTGGAGAATTAGAGCTAGAAGAAGCTAAACTTGCATTGAGACAAAGAGAGAGAATTTATCAATCGACTGGAAGAACTCTTGGTAGTTTAAAGAGAAATTTTGAAAATAAAGCTGAAATTGATGATAGCATTAATTATAGTTTAAGGGATGAAGTTGAAAGTTTACTGTTTGCAAATAGAGATAATTTTGGTGAGCGGATTAATAATTATTTTAATGATTCTTCTGTAGTTATTAAAGCTAGACAGTCTAATTCTTTAGAATATGAAAGATTAATGCAGTCTCTCTCAAAAGCAGAAGAGGAATTAGAATGGCATGATGCTGAAGATACTTTTCAGATGAATTTATCTGCCTCCAGAGAATTAAATGAAGGAAGCTGGCAGGCTGGCTTTAATATAAGTTATCCTCTCTATGACGGAGGGGTTACAAAATATGAGCGAGAAGAGCTGGTTGCAGAAATTAAAAACATTAACAGTAATATAGAAGATTTTAATTTTAATCTAGAACAGGGGCTTAAAGCTGAGCTGGATGATTTAATTACTAAGTTAGATGAATTAGAGGGTAAAGAAATTGAAAGAGAAATGAGCCGATTAAGTTTCCTGCAGGAAGAGCAGGCAAGAGAAGTTGGTGCCATTGATGATTTAGAACTTTTGCAGGCAGAATTAGAGTATGAAAGTGCAATAATTGATTATAATGAAGCCAGGTTTGGACTGGCTTTGGATTTATTGAAGTTTGAAGAGAAGCTTGGTTACTGGGACATGGAGGAGAATTTTAATGAGTAAAAAGAAAGTTGGAATAATTTTTTTAATTCTAGTAATAATTGTTTTAGGTTTTGTTATTTATCGTAGTAGAATTGAAAGTAGAATGGAAGGACCAACTCATTCAGATGTAGAAACAATGACAGTTAGTAGAGGGGATATCAATAGAACTATAACAGCCAGTGGTACACTGGCTCCTGCAAGAGATAAAAGGCAGTCATTTAGTAAAGGTGGAACGGTTGAGAATGTTTTTGTTGAAGTTGGAGATATTGTCTCTACAGGTGATAATTTGATTAAACTAAAATCCAATCAGCAGGAATTAAATTTAATTCAGGCCAGGAATGCTTACCAGTCAGCCAGGATAAATGGGACTGAATCTGATATTAGTGAGCGGAGAACCAGGCTTGAAATAGCAGAAGAAGAACTTGAAGAAAGAACTATGAAAGCTGATATATCAGGTGAAATTGTTGAGTTAGAACTTGAACCTGGAGATGAAGCAAGTCCTGGAGGATCAGTTGTAAGAATTTTAGATGAGACCAGTTATTTAGTGGAACTTAATATAGATGAAGGTGATAGTAGGCTTGTAGAGACTGGCCAGATAGCTAAAGTCGAGATTTCAGCTATACCTGATAAAATTTATGAGGGAGTTGTTACTCAGGTAAAAAGGGTAACAGATATTGTCAATAATGTTGTTGTTGTTCCTGCTGAAGTTAAGATTGAGGAAAATAGCTCTGATTTTAGACCTGGATACTCGGCAGATGTGGAAATAATTGTTGAATCAGTTGAAGACTCTATTAGAATTCCGGTGACAGCAATATTTACTGAAAATGAAGAGGATCAGGATTATGCAGTAATTGTTGATGATGAAGGAAGGGCAGAGCCAGTTCCAGTTGAAATAGGTTTAAGTGATGGATTGCATGTAGAAATCACATCTGGATTAGAAGATAATGATAGGGTTTTAGTTAATGCCTATCAGTATTCTCAGCGAGCTGGTCGGGACGATAGCCTGGATGTACAGTTCGGGCCTCCTGGAGGAAGAGAATAATGATTGAAGTTATAGATCTTAGAAAGGTCTTTAAAAATGGAGAAATAGAAGTTGAAGCATTAAAGGGAGTTAGCTATTTTATTGAAGATGGTGAATTTGTTGCTATCATGGGTCCTTCTGGTTCAGGCAAGTCAACTATGATGCACCTTCTGGGATGTTTAGATCAGGCTACATCCGGGAAATATCTGTTAGCTGGTACTGATGTAGGTAAGTTAGATGATAATCAACTTGCCCGGATAAGAAATGAGAAAGTTGGTTTTGTTTTTCAGCAATTTAATTTACTGGCCAGAACTTCTATTCGAAAGAATGTTGAGGTGCCAATGATTTATAAAGGTGTTAGCAGGAAGGAAAGAAAGAAAAGGTCTGAAGAAATGCTGGCCAGAGTTGGTCTGGATCATCGAATGGATCATAATCCTAATGAAATTTCAGGTGGTCAAAAGCAGAGGGTAGCAATAGCCAGGGCATTAGTTAATAATCCAGATTTAATCCTTGCAGATGAACCGACTGGTAATCTGGATACAAAAACTGGTAATGAAATTATGGAAGTCTTTAAAGAGTTAAATGAGCAGGGGCATACTATAATTATAGTTACCCATGAACCACCTATAGCTGAGCAGGCCAAGCGGATTATTAATCTCAGAGATGGATTAATATCCTCTGATGAGGTGATTGCATGATCTTTGAAACCTTTCGGATTGCAATTAATGGATTGAGAACTAATAAATTACGTACTTTTTTATCGATGTTAGGTATAATAATAGGAGTTGGAGCAGTTATTGCTATAGTTTCTATAGGCAGTTCAGCCAGAGAAGAGGTAACAGCTCAGATTTCAAGTTTAGGTTCGGATCTATTATGGGTAACACCGGGATTTTCAGCTGGTAGAGCAACCCGAATGGAATCTGATCCCAGGGAGAACTTTACTTTAGATATAATTCAGTATATTGATGATTATTCCCCAGGAGTAACAAATATTGTGCCTGAGGTTTCCAGCCAGGTTCAGTTAAAGAGAGGGGATAATACTTTAAATACTACTGCAGTAGGTACTAATAATGATTTTACTACAGTAAATATTTATTATCCTGTAAGCGGAAGATTTATTGATCAGGATGACCTTGATAAGTCAAGAAATTCAATTGTTCTGGGTAGTAATGTAGCTTCTGAATTATTTTCCAGGACTGACCCTATCGGGGAGAGAATCAGATTGAATTACCAGGGCAGGAATATTAATTTTACAATAGTTGGAATAATGGAGGCAAAGGGCCAGGGTGTCATGGGCAATCTTGATCGGAGGGTTTATATTCCGGTAACAACATTTACAAATAAGCTTTCAAGACAAAATTTTGTTGATTTATATTATGCCCAGTTTACTTCTGAGTTTAGTTCTCAGGAGGCCCGCAACCAGATAGATTACTTCTTCTTTCAACATTTAGGAGATGAAAACCTTTATAATATAATGAGCCAGGATCAGATCCTGGGAGTACTTGGTCAGGTGACTGGTACTTTAAGTTTAATGCTAGGTGGGATAGCCGGCATATCATTATTAGTAGGTGGAATTGGTATCATGAATATTATGCTTGTATCTGTGACTGAACGTACTAGAGAAATAGGTATTAGAAAGGCCCTTGGAGCTAAGAAGAGAAATATTTTAGGCCAATTTTTATTAGAATCCCTGGCATTAAGCAGTATCGGTGGCTTTATAGGAATTGGATTAGGATATTCCGGGACCTATCTGGTTACAAGAATTGGAGATTGGCCATTAGTATTATCACCTGTTGCAGTTTTGCTGGCCTTTGGTTTTTCACTTGCAATTGGGCTCTTTTTTGGAATTTATCCTGCAGTTAAAGCTGCCAGATTAGATCCAGTTGATTCATTAAGTTATGAGTAAATCTGAAATTACAACTTGTATTATTACCTGTATATCTGATAAAATAATATTGGAACAAGAAAAACTAACTCTAAGCTTTCATTAGGAGGTTGATTATATGGGAGACAGAATTAAAAGTTCGTATGAGATTGCTATGGAAAGGGCAGAAAAAATTGATGTAGATACTGATACTGATAAACTTGATCTTCGTTCAGAGATTAGGCCAATACTAAGTAAATTCTTTCAAAACAAGCTTGATGCTGAAGGTCTCTGGGAGGAATTTAAAGGCAGTGAAGAAAAAAGGTTGGCTGAAGCCCAGAGAATGATAGTATCTTCACTGGGATTGAATTCTAATCAACAGGAAATTAAATTGAGAAAAGAAGGTTTAATGGCTATTGAAGATCTTAAAGAGGAGCCCAGACCCTCTGAGTTGGACCAGTTGATGGCCAAAGTTGGTCAGGTTGTTCAGCAATATAATCAGGAGCAGGAACAGTTACAAAGAAAAATTGAAAATATGCTCCGTCAGGCTGCCAGTGCAAATGGGCAGCAGCCCCAGGATGTCATGGAATTATTAGGTAATTTAGATGAAAATACACAGAGACAACTGCAGCAGGCTCGTCAGGAGATTGAGGAACGTTTTAAAGAAGAATGGGAATCTCTTGAAGAAAAATTAAATAAGCTTGTTAGTCAGGAGTAGATTAAATGGAAGGAATTAAAAGGTTAATTTCCAGAATGACCAGAGCAGATATTCTTCTGGTCCTGGTTATTATGGTATTTTCAATAGTTGGTATTTTTATACCAATTTTATTTCAGCCTGAGCATGGTGAATATCAGCTAGTAGTTGAACAGGCCGGCCAGGAACTATTTAGAGAGGAATTTCCTCGAGAAGACGGGACAGAGGAATTTAGTTTTCGCTGGCAGGGAGATGAATATCAGGCCAGACTGGAATTTGATAATAATCGAGTCCGACTGCATCGTCTTTCTAAAGAAATAGTCCCTCTTGATATCCATGAACAGATGGGTTGGATTCAGCGTCCTGGTCAGATGATAGTTGCTTTACCGGTTCAAATGGTTATTAGTATTGAAGGTGAAAAGGAAGAAAGAGAATATGATGGTGTTGTAGGAAGTTATGAAAATTAATTTTATTAGGGCCACCCTGGCAGGGTGGCTTATAGCTTTTGATAGGGGGCCTGTTTATTATGGAGTTTAGATACCTGGACTTTAATCAAGATATTTTTGAAAATGCGATTACAGGAAAGCCAGCAGTTTATATTTTTCCTAAGAATGGTGATATTAAGTCTGCAAGGGCAGCCTATAATCGAGAACCACTATCAAAAGAAAGTAAATTTTTGGACTGGAATAGCTTTAAAGAGATGATCTTTCCGGTAGATGAGCTAGTTTTAAAAGAGGAAAAATTACCGATTGCCTTATTTTCATTATTAACAGCTGATGATAAAAGGCTTCTAAACATAAATGAATATGGTGATGTCCTGGAATTTGCTGGCCTGTTCCATAATTATTACCTTGAAAGATCTGAATATTTAGTCGATAGTATCCCGGCTCTTGAAGGCTGGCAGAAGAAAAGATTGGATTTATTTGAAAAATTAAGATCCAGGTATCTTAACTGGCTCAGGGAAAACAATTTTTCTGATAAGTCGTTGGTTTATGATATGAAAAATTATAATACCAGTGGCCTTCAAGCTTTTGCGAAGATAGTAATTATAAATCCTATTGAAACAACCCCCCTTGAAAGAGAGATTATTCATAAATTGGCTGAAGAGTTTGAAGTGGAGATATTTTTACAGTTAGATAGCTCTAACTATTCTGAAAAGAAATTAAGGCTTGATAAGTTTAAGCTTCCAGAGGAGTTAGAAGTTAAATTAAAACTGTACACTGCTGATGAAGATCTTGGTCAGTTAGCTTCGGCATTAAATATAGCTGCAGAAAACAATGCAGAGATTATCTCACCTAACCTAGATAAGAGAAACTACAGGAAGCTTTTATCAGAGGAGGAGGTTGATGTCCAGGCATCTATAAGTTTAAAGGAATCTTCTCTGTATCGATTTTTAAAAAACTGTTATACGTTATTATTAAATTATGAATTAAAGAGTAATGGTTTAGGTCTTCTGCCAGTCAGGCAGCTCTTAAATGCTATTAATCAGCCTGTAGTGGCCAGATATTTTAATTTTGATAATAGAGAAGTGAAGGCAGAATTAAATGAATTAATAAGTCAGGGATATTATTATTTAAATGGCAGAATTGTTGAAGAAAATTTGCCTGCTTTAGAACCTCTTTTTCTTTTAGTTGATGATTTATCCAGGATCAAGGCCTTATCCGAATTGCTGGATTTTCTTGATAGCTTAAAACTTGATAAATTAGCTGACCCATTATTTAAGGATGAAATCGATCAATTTTATGATGGCTTAATCGAGTTAACTGCTATAGAGAAAATCGGTCTGGTAGATAACTGGAGTAGATTTTTTAATCGTCCAGCCCAGGGGGCAATGGATTTAGTATTAAATTATCTTAAATATAAAAAGATATCAACTAGTATCAGTTTGGAAAAAGCAAGAGTTTTGCTGCAGGATTTTCAATTAGCGCCTGCAGATAGGCGTCAAAATCTAATAATATTAAATGCCAGTCAGGGAGAGCTGCCGGTAGGTAATAGCAGGTCATTTTTGTTGAATCCTGAACAGAGAACAGAGCTGGGCTTGCCAACAGCCAGAGACCAACAGAAGTGGCAGAGGTATTACTTTTTCAGGCATATATTAACAGCAGAAGAGGCTGTAATCTTTGCCCTTGATAATCAGGATGAAAATTTATCGCCAGGCTCTTTAATGGAGGAAATTAAATTTAAGTATGATTTAGAATATAAGGAAAGCCCTATAAAAAGAAGTGATTACCTAGAATTTTTTAATGAGATCTTTGGCAGTAAATCTGGTTATAATTTTGGGCAGATAGATAGAGAAGATTATACAACTGATTTAAAGCAGAATCTTGTGGAAGAGACAGGTGGAAGGACCAGTCTGACCTATTATAAATATAATAGAATTAAGGACTGTTATCACAGGTATTATCTTGAACATATTGTTGGCTTTGATTCAGGATTAGAATTACCAGATAAAGCAATGAATCCGATGGTTTTTGGGATTATGGTCCATAACCTGATGGATAAGGTTATTACTGAATTTAAAGCAGATATACTGGCAAATAGGCTGGATCTTGCCTCTAATCGAGATAGGCTGGAGGAAATTGTAGATAAGATGATTGCCAGGTACTATTTATTCTATGACCAGCGGTTTAAGGGTTATTATAAAGAGATAATAAAACCAAGACTTATTGATTCAATATTTAGCTTTATGGATGGCTTATTCAGAAGACTGCCGGACTTTTCTGATGAGATATTGGCTAACTGGGAATGGAAACTTGAATATACTCCTGAAAATAAAGGGACAGGTTTTTATAGAGGAGCCGGGATGGAATTTTACTTAAATGGCCGGATTGATCTTTTAATTGAAACCGGTCAGGAAAAAGTTTTAGTAGATTTTAAGACTGGTTCAGGTTCTCTTGACCAGCTGGATTTTTATTCTCTGCTTATTGATAATGGGGTTTCTAAAAAGAAAAAGTATATTTATAATATCATGGATAAAAAATTTCAGTCTGCAAACAGTGATAGTGGAAATGAACTGGCTGAAAAGATAAGCTTGGAGTTGCAGGACTTAACTGAATCTGAATACTATACTAGAATCTATAAATCCCGATGTGAACGGTGTCCATATTTGGCAATCTGTCAGGTGGTGAAATAATGAGAACTGTAGATAGTAAAATCTTAAAAGCCAGTGCTGGAACAGGCAAGACCTACCGGCTTTCGATAGAATATATTGCAGCTATTTTGCAGGGTAAAGAATTTAGCGAGATAGTTATTTTAACTTTTACCAGAAAGGCCACAGCAGAAGTACGGGAACGGGTATTTGAGCAGATTGCTGATCTTCTAAAAGCTAAAGGAGATTCTGAAGTCTGGCAGAGTTTACAGAAGACCTATCCAGAGCTGGAGCTAAAGCTGGATTATTTAGAAGAGACCTACAGAGAGATGCTAATGGAAAAGGACCTAATTAATATCTATACCATCGATAGTTTTTTAAATCTATTATTTGAGGAGATTGTTGCTCCCTACCTTGGAATATTTAATTATGAGATTATCTCTGATCAAGAAAACCAGAAGATAATTGATGAACTTTTTAGAAGATTGATATCATCTCCTGAAAAAGTTGAACTGGTAGAGAAGCTAATTGGCAATCAGATCAGCAGGGATTTTGAAGTTCCAGTCAATTTTTTAAATGAGGTAATTCATAATCGCTGGAAGTATCTGTTGATAGATCATGAGAGTGATTTTGGGGAAAGCAAAGAACTTAACCTTGATTTTATTGAACCCCTTGATGAGCTTATTGAGTTACTGGATGAAGCTGCCAGTATAAGTGGGGATGAGGTTGATGGAGGCTGGTTTACTAAGGATTACAGAGATATTTTAGTCCATTACCTTGACTTAAAAGCTAATGCTGAAGCTAAAAATTTGCTTGAAGGGTCTATTTATAAGCATTACAATCAGTTTTTAAAAGATGATACCTGCTGGAATGGCAATAAGTTTCGTAAAAAAGAGTTAAAGCCATATAAAGCTGAACTTAAAGAAGCTTACAGGGCCTTTCAAACCCGGCTTGCCAGAAAAATAATGGAGGAAGAGGTGCTGCCACAGCAGGACTGGGTTTTTGATCTGGTTAATGATATTTTTAATGAATATGATCGTTTGAAATTCAAGCAGAAACGGTTTACCCATCAGGATATTTCAAATTTCACATATAATTATTTGATAGAAGAGGGGATTGAATTACCTCCAGGAGAGTTAATTGATTACCTGGGAGAATTGGTTGGCGGCAGGATAAGTACTATATTTATTGATGAGTTTCAGGATACCAGTGTGCTTCAATGGCAGATTTTGAGTAAATTATTAACTGGAGAGCGGTCTCTAATTGCTGTTGGAGATGCCAAACAGTCAATCTATGGCTGGCGTGATGGGGAGAAAGAACTTTTTATTCGCCTGCCTGAAATTACTGAAGGGACTGAAGAAACCCTGGGTGTCTGTTATAGGAGCAGGAGAAATATTGTAGAATTTGTTAATAGATTTTTTAGTGATCTCCAGGAAGACTGGGAGTATCAGGATGTTGACTTTTTGCCTGAAAAGCAGGGAGGTTACCTTGAAGTTTTAGTCGG
This sequence comes from Bacillota bacterium, assembly GCA_051745425.1. GTDB lineage: Bacteria > Bacillota > Halanaerobiia > Halanaerobiales > Halarsenatibacteraceae > Halonatronomonas. The sequence goes on along the minus strand of JBNJEB010000012.1, from coordinate 1,113 downwards.
GGGGAGCTCTGCTTCTGTAAATACTGATACTAAAAAGTTTGCAGGCTATTCAGAAGAGAGGCAGAATCAATTATTTAGATATAATGAAAGGGTAACTGAAAATCTACCGGCAGCTATTGCCAGCAGGATTAAAAAGGAGTTTGAAGATTACAGCGGGATAGCTGTGCTGGCCAGAAAGAATAAAGAACTAGAGGAGATAGGCAGGGAACTTGAAGAGCTTGGGATTCCTTTTATTTTAGAGAAAGGCGGTTCTTTACTAAAACATAAAGCAGTCAGGCCTCTCTATCAGTTGATTTTATACCTCACTAGAGATGATTTTTATCAATTGGTTGCCTTTTTAAGGAGTGAATCTCTGGCTGTTGGTCATAATCTCTGTCAGAAATTAATAAAACATAAAAAAGATTTCCAGACTTATTTAAAGGATAAAGGCCAGTTATCGCTTGAAGTTGGAAATATTCTAGCCGGGGAACCATTACTGGAAGAATTATTTAGCTGGGTAAAAGGTCTGAGAAAGCTTCCATATTCTCAACTGGTTGATAGTTTACTTAAAGAATCAGGAATTGTTAATTATTATCAGGATAATCGCTCTGCCTTAAAGAATCTATATAAATTCTTTGATTTGATGAAATCGGTCTCCAGCCTGGGAGAACTAATGGAGTTCTTTGATGAAAAAGAGGGGGCTTCAGAGTTAGAACAGGTGGCTGTTAAGAGTGAGAATGCTGTTGAGTTACTGACAGTACATAGGGCTAAAGGATTATCTTTTGATACAGAATTTTTTTACTGGTCTCCTGGGGGTAACGGAGGTGGTAACCAGGGGAGTACTATTGAACTATTTCTGGAATTTGATGAGCTTTATGAAAAAGTAGAAGATTATTTACTCCTTACTTCAGATTATAAAAATCTACTTCAGTGGCTGGAGTATGATTTCCAGGAGAAGGCTGATGCCGATCAACTGGCTGAAGAGATAAATAATCTCTATGTTGCTATGACCAGACCAGTTGATAATTTATTCTTATATATTGATACACCAAGAAAGATAATGCCTGATGAAAGCGGTTTCTGGGAGAGCAATGATAGTTATAACTTTTATGAGCCTGCCATTTTAAAAGCTAC
>JBNJEB010000011.1:0-24957 GCA_051745425.1 Bacillota bacterium | reverse complement strand
GTTATTGGATGACCAAAAGTTGTGGTAAAACCTCTTATCCTCTGTTGGGGCTCCAGTGACCTGAGTTGGTCATAAACATTAAAACCAAATGATAATTCTGTTCCATTAACATGAGGCTCTTTAAATCCTAGATTAAATTCACGTTCATCTCCTAGCTGAACATCAAGAGAAAGGGTCTGACCCCGGCCAAAGAGGTTTTCTTCCTGAACATCAGCAAAAGCAAACCAGTTGCCTTCTCCATCTTTACCCTGACGATAACCTCCACCAAGATTTAGGCTCCCAGTATTGCCTTCTTCTATCTCCAATACTAAATCAGCCAGATTTTCTTCTTCATCAGCCATAACTAGATCTGGATAAAGATCTTCAAAATACTCCAGGGCAAATAAATTCTGATAACCCTCTTGAATCTTATTGAAGTTGACTGGATCACCAGGTTCAATATCAAGTTCTCTTAAAATGACATAATCCTTGGTCTTTTCATTGCCCTCAAGCTTTATCTCATTTAAGTAGCCTATGTTTACCTGAATATCAAGAACCCCTTCCGGGCTAACATCAACATCATCAAACTTTGCTAATCCATAGCCATCTTCTTGGAAACGGAAGCGGAGTTCAGAAATTCCAGAATTTAATTTCTCAACATTAAGTATTTCTCCCTCGACTGCTCCCAACTCTTCAATTATTTCATCTCTGGAGTAAATATCATCCAGACCACTAATATTTATTTCTTCTATAACAGGAAATTCCTGTACTTCAAAGATAGCCTTCAATCCATCTGATGTGCTTTGGAAATTAACATTTATATCTTCAAAATACCCTAAATCATAAACTGATTCCATATCTTTGCGGAGTTGAGAGCGATCATATTCTTCACCAATCTCACTCTCAATAACAGCCATAATATCTTCTTCTGAAACATTTTCATTTCCTTCAATAACTATATCTGACAGAATATCTTCTGCCATTGCTTCTTCTGCACCTAAAGCCATTGTTAAAATTAATGTCATAATTAAAATTCCTAGAGCATACTTTTTCATTAACTTATCCTCCTTTGACCTCTTAAAATTCAATAGACGTTTCGATTGAAAGTGAAAACCCACCTGATCCATAAATTGTGCCATCGAGAACTGTTCTATCTGTTATATCATATTTAAATGAAAGATCTGTTTCCTGTTCATCAGCCCTAATTCTACTTGAGCCTTCAATATATAATCTATCTGACAATTCTTTTCCTATATGAAGGGAAACCTCCTGATCCCAGCCTAATTCCTGAGTCACAATCTCAAATCTATCAAGTTCAAAAGCCTGTCTAATCTCACTCTGAATATTACCTACAATCTCAAGCTGAAAAGTATCACTTAAAAATCTAAAAAATTCCTGCTGGGCAATCTGAAAAATATTTAAATCTTCACCAGAAAGTGCTCCACCAATTCCCCCTCTTCCAGCCAGAAGTGAAATAATCTCCTGTTCTTCCATCTCCGGGTCAGAGGCAAAAGTTAGATTTAAATCAGTGGCCAATCCATCCAGTCTTACAAATACATCTGTATTGTCAGTCCTGGTTGAAGCCCTAACTGTTACATCTGGAATAATACCTCTTCGTCTACTAAAATTCAACCTGGCTGAATCAAGACTAAAGCGGTTGTTATAAAAGAAGACTGTTCCCTGGTTAGAAGAAATCTGGCCATCTATCTGAAGTTCATCCTGATAAAGAAGCCTTAAATCTCCCCTTTGAATCGAAATTTCAGCATTCTCATGGTTAAAATAATTATTATTGCCTGCACTTAACTGCAGATCGATCTCCGGTTGAAATCTTCCTTCAGAAAAAGGGTCATAATCTTCTTCAACTTCATCTCCATCTTCTGAAGCAAAATCTTCAGGAACAACAGCATTTAAATTATTAAAGGTTAAATCTCCAGCAATAAGCGGTTCATATAATGGGCCTGATAGAGTTAAATTGCCATCAATATCAGCTGAACTCCCAATATATTCAAATGGAACAGTATTTCCAGTAAGTTCTAACTGCCAGAACTTATCCTGCTCAGTCAGATTAATCAGACCTGAAAGTTCAAAGCCGCCTCCATTATAATCTCCGGTAAAGTTATTTATTTCTACCTGATCACCAGCAAAATCGAGATCTCCATCAAGACTAAGATTTTCCGGTTGGCCAAAATTCAACTCATCCAGGCTTAAATTTAATTGACCTTCTAAATTTGGATTCTCTAAACTGCCGGCAAAATCAACCTGACCATCCAGGCGACCATCAACCAGACCAGTTTCAGGGAAGAATCCTGCAACTGGATTAAGAGGAAAATCCCGGGCTCTTAACTGAAAATTACTATTTTCAGGATTTTGCATACTAACTTCACCATTTAATCTAATATCCTCACCATCTGCTGCAACCAGTTCCTGCTCAACTGCTAAATTATTCTGAACATCTCCAGAAACTCGACCTGATATCTGGCTTAAACGATACTGGTTTATCTTAAAATCTCTAATTGTAGTTTCCAGATCTATTTCCGGTCCATCCAGAGATCCATAAACAGTGCCTATTAATTCCAGATTACCATCTATATCAACATCTGGCCCTAAATAATCACAGAGCCAGTCGAAACCAAGATCTATCCCAACTAAAGAAAGATCATACTCTTCGCCAATCCAGCCCCGAAGATTTAATCTTCCTAAATCAGAAACATCACTATCAGCATCAACATCAACTGCAAGCAACCAGTCATCAATTCCACCGGTTATTTCAAAGCCTCCACTAAAATAATATTCTAAAGCTGGAATATCCAGATCAAAAGATTCAATATAATAGGGGAGATCTACCTCAGTAAAATCGGCCTGGAGGTCCAGTTCAGGCTCATCTAATATATTATCAACTTTTCCATTAATTATAAAGTCTCCTGAACCAGGCTCCCAGTTAATCCCATCAGTTAATAAATCCCCTTCTTCAAGTTCTGCCTTTCCTGATAGTTTGCCTAAATCATATTCCTCATAGATTAAATCAATAAGTTCAAGATCGGCGTAACCCCAGGGATTATCATAACTTCCTCCTGCTTCACCAGAAGCTGACAGGCTGCCATTTATATTATCAAAATTCTTATTATCTAACTTTGATAAACGATAGTCATTAAAAGCATAATCTATATAAAAAATATCACTAAATTCTCCATATTCTATCACAAAAACTGCTTCTTCTTTCTCCATTCTCAAATCCATTATCTGAAAGGGTTCTCCCTCTGCCCAATAAAAATCAGAACTGCTATTCTCAAATTCAAAGACTTGCTCACCTAAGGGCAGGGAAGTACTTCTAGAGCTAGCAGATGCATTCACTGTTGGAGCATCCAGGCTGCCAACAAGATCTACATACCCGGAGACATCACCAGCTAAAGGTAAAGATATATCAAAAATTTCATTGATATAATCATAAGTCAGTTCTTCTATATCAAGCCTGGCATCAATTAAAGGCAGACTCTCTTCTCCATCCAAAATTGGTGAAAAGTCAAGTTGCCCATCAGCTATTATCTCTGCAGATCGACTGGTAAAATCAAGGTTTTCTACAAATAACAATTCCTCTGCTTGATTATAATTTAAATGACCATGTCCATCAGAAATTTCAACAGTAAAGAGTTCAGCTTCAGGTAACCAGAGTTCAAGATCCAGGATTGGCTCAGAAAAACTACCACCAATATTACCGGTAATATTGGCATCCCCCTGAATTTCCTGCTCTAAACCGGCGAAACCGGAAATTTCTTCTAAAACAACATTATCTAAAATTAATTCCAGTTCAAGCTCTTCTTCTAGCAAATCAACTCCACCGGCAAGATTAAAACTCCCTGCTGTACTATCTCCTCTGGCTGGACCCACTTCAAGAAATCCATCCTTTAACCAGAAATTAACCCAGGGAGAATCTACTGTAAAATCATTGATATTAATTTCTTCTGATAATAACTGACCTGATAATACCAGATCTTTTAAAGCAAAACCTATCCCTGCCCCAAATAATTCAGCAGATATTTTATCATCTGTTATTAAATCAGATTCCAGATCATAAAAACTATTTAATGTATTCATCCTCAGTTGATTAGCTTCAAGATTGAAACTAAACTTTTCAGTTTCAGGAACAAAATACCCATTGCCGGTTATTTTATTATCGAGATTTAAATCTGTCAGATGAAATTCTTTATTCTGCCAGGCAAATTCTGTTGAGCCATCATAGCTGATCTCAGAGTTAACTGGCTGAAGATCGAAAATATTAAGATCTCCTTCAAACCAGAAATCATCTTTCTGATACCCACCTGATAAATCAAGATCCACAGGCAACGAACCTGTAAACATGGTTTCAACTTCTTCTTTGAACTTTCTTGCCTGTTCATCATTATCGGCTGCCAGATTTAAATATTTATATAAATCTTCAGTTTCAGTCTTGAGATCAAAATAAAATTCAGGTCCACTTTCAACTATATCAATTAAGCCATTAAGGCTTATTTCTTCATTCTCAAAAATACTAAATTCTAGTTCAGGAATTAACAATTGGTTGTCTTCTAAACTATAACTGAAATTCTGGCTTAAACCTTTTAATTCAATAGGATCTGCCATTTCTTCATATTGAAAATAAAGACTGTCAAGGTTAGTCCTGCCCTGAATTAGTAAATCACTGACCCTATTGTATTCTCCTGCAATTGAAAGGTCAATCATCTGACGGCCATTCAATTCAAGCCCGGTCAATCCAAATCTTCTGGTTATCCTGCCAGCCCATCTATTAAACTGGCCTGCTGAAGGAATTTCAATATTACTTTCAACTTCCCAGGATTCACCATCTAAGGCTGCCGACAGACTGCCTGTAAGAGATAATTCTGGAAGCAGCAATTCTTCCCATTCTTCATTATCATAAATCATTTTCCCTATTTCAATATTATTAAAATTGATGTCTCCAGAAAAATTAGTTTTAATCTGATTTTTATCCTCAATAATCATTTCAAATATATCCGGGCTAATATTTACTGATGGGCTACCTTCATTGTAATTTATAGAACCACCTTCAACAACAACACCTGCACCTACAGGTAGAACAGGCAAATCTTCCCAGATGAGATCATAATCAACTGCCGATGACTCATCCAGATCTACCTTATCAAATTTCAAAAAGTCATTTTCTGGCATCTCTAAATTAATAACAGGATCAACTAACCTTGTTTTACTAATGCTTCTTGCCAGAGAATCTCCTAGATCAAATCTAAGATCTTCATCAAAAAAATTAGCAATAAAGAGACCTAAATCATAATATAATTCCAGCTCTTCTATTTCAAATTTAAAGCGATCGTCTCTATCTACAACAGTCAAATCACTAAAAGCAATCCTATTAATAGGAAAAAATGAAGCTTCCTCATAATCTATATCAACATTTAAAGCTGATTCAATTCTAAAAAGCGTTACTACCTGCCATCGAGAAAAGTCTCCTGGTTCATAAAAATGATAAGGGATGGCTACTAAGATTAAGAGCAATGCTAAAATTATAAATATTTTTTTCCAGCTCATATTCTAGCCCCCCTTAACATAAAATTAACCTGGACCGAGCGACGAGGGGCTGCTCCAGGCTATAAATAAAACTGCAGCCTTTTCTAATTCCGCCCTGGATTAAATGATTCAATATCAGCAGATTCTGCTCTTTTTGTCCTTCTATTTGATTCAAGCTCTTCATATTCTTTATATTCCTCATTACTATCCTGATTCGGATCTTCAATCATAAAATCTAAATATAAATTACCCTCTAAAACATAATCAGTCTCAACTACTTCTCTTAGAGGATCTTCTTCAATTTGTTCAACTGGAATCTCTTCAGGAGATTCGCCATTATCCGGTGCAGGTCTCCCATTATCATCGCCTTCATCTTCTACTTCAGGTTCATCAATTTCTGTTTCAGTTTCTGCTTCCTCTTCAGATGCAGGTGCAGAAGGAAATCCAGGATAAACTTCAAGAACTAAATCATTATTTCTAGGTCTATCAAGAAATGCTTCAAGCTGTTCTTCAAAACTGGTAAAACCAGCTGCTGTTGTATTTAAATTTTCTTCATAACGATCAAAATCATTTTCATTATTATTATTATAATTATAGTAGCCAAAACCGTCGCCACTAATTACTGACATACTGGTCGGACCAGGCTCTATATCCTCTGGTAATGAAAGGGTAAACTCAAATTCAAAAGATTCCTGCCGATAAGGCCTTAAAGCAACTTTTATATCCAGATCATCACCTGGATAAATCTTTTCCTCATTCTGTATTTCTAATTCTTCAATCAGGGCAACCTCTACAGTATCGTCAACATCAACTGTAAAGTTAATATCTATTAGATTAACATCCTTAAAGGAATTCTGGTTAATTATCTTTATTAATTCCTGCAATTCAACTAAACTCCTGCTGGCAATATCATCTCTGCTATAAAATATATTTTTACGTTCAATCGAAAACCCAGGAAGATTGTTACCTATTATTTCAATTTTTGTTCTGGCCAGACCTGAGCCGATTCTATCCAGGCCTGTATCAATAGACTGTAATGCTATCGTTGGTACCAGAGAAGTTAAAAGAGCTTCGTCATTAATAAGCTGAACATCAATATCTGTTTCTTTGTCCCTTATATGATCATTTATATCAACACCAAAAGGTACAACTTCAGGAAAGACATCGAGCTTGCCGCCAATACCAGCACCTCTATCCTGGCGAACCATGCCCAGGGGTCTTCCAATTGGAGAGCCTAATTTGAATGGTTCTTTTCCTGGTATAATCTGACTGATTCTTGCCTGTGATAAGAAAAAATTAACCTCACCTCTATTGGTGAAGGGATGACCAAATGCAAGTATATCTGAATCATTTAAATAGGTTAAAGTTCCAATTGAAGCCAGATTAATATCACCTCTGGCCATCTGAACTGCAACAGAACTACCTGGTTGAAGTTGAGGAGGATACTTGCTATCAGGATCCTTATCAGTGTCATCTCCTCCAGGGATCACCTTGAAATCAGCAGACATATAACTATTTAAATCTGTTTTAAGACGATCTAAACTTCTACCTGAAATACCACTAATCATAATTGGAGTTTTAAGTTCAGGAAGATCTTCCATATCACCAAATTCATACTCTTCTCCTGACTCCAGAATCTCAAGCATTTCTTCTATAGGAGTCGCGAGCACATATCTATTTTCTCCCTGAAACCAGCCATAGGCAATTGCCCCAATAATTTTATCATCAATAAAAAGAGGGCTCCCACTCATTCCGGAAGCAACACCATTAGACTCATCAATCTTTTCACCTTCAAGCTTAACCAGGATAAAGTTCCGGCCAGGTTCATAATTCCTCATCAGATCAATAATCTCAAAATCAAATTCTTCTACCTCTATCCCACTAAAGACTGTCCGTCCATATCCAGTATCTCCAATTTCTAGCTCTTCATATGTCATAGTTGACATATTATCAGAAGCTACCGGCAAGGAGATAAAGAAAAAGATTAGAAGAACAGTCAGGGGAAGTAATATTTTATTCTTGAACAATAATATCAAACCTTTCCCAGCTTAAAGTGCTGATTTATTAATAAGCTTTCTTTTTATTAAATAATACATCTTTTAATTCGTCTATCTCTTCTATTGCCTGGCCTGTCCCTTTAGCTACACAAGTTAATGGATCATCAGCTAAAAAGACTGGAATTTCAGTCTCTTTACTTATCAATTTATCAAAATTATCAAGTAAAGACCCTCCACCGGTCATAATTACTCCAGTATCCATAATATCAGATGCCAGTTCTGGCGGGGTCTGTTCTAAGACACTTCTAACAGCCTCAATAATTGTGGCAACACTCTCACCTACTGCTCCCTCTATCTCAGATGCAGAAATCTCAATATTTCTAGGGAGTCCTGACATTAAATCCCGGCCTCTTACCTCCATAGTCTTTTCTTCTAAGACCATAGCAGCACCAATCTCAAATTTTATTTCTTCGGCAGTTTTTTCACCGATAACCATATTATATTTCTCTCTAACAAAACGACAGATATCTCCATCAAGCTGATCTCCACCCATTCTTAAAGATTCGCTAACAACGATTCCTCCAAGTGAGATAACAGCTATTTCTGAAGTTCCTCCACCGATATCTATAATCATGCTACCAGTCGGCTCAGCAACAGGCATACCAGCACCAATAGCTGCAGCTAAAGCCTCTTCAATCAAATAAGTTTTTCTGGCTCCTACCTGATTACAGGCTTCTTCAACTGCCCTCCGTTCAACCTCTGTAATTCCAACTGGAATACAGACCATAACTTCTGGTTTAAAGATCGGTCTTTTACTTACTGTTTTTTCTATAAAATGTTTAAGCATCATCTCAGTAACTTCAAAGTCAGCTATAACGCCATCTTTAAGTGGTCTAATAGCAACTATATTTCCTGGCGTTCTGCCTAACATTCTTCTGGCTTCAGTCCCAACTGCAAGAGGTTTATTAGTGTCCTTATTAACAGCTACAACAGATGGTTCCTGTAAGACAATGCCTTTACCTTTTTGATATACCAACACATTTGCAGTCCCTAAATCAATTCCTATTTTTTGCGAAAAATTAAACATAATATTATATAGTCCTCCTATTTTTATAGCTTAAGCAGTAGTAACATTGCTAACTGGTTCTCTCTGAATCTCTGCACCGATACCCTGTAATTTATCTACAATATTTTCATAGCCTCTTTCAACATGGCTAATCTCATTAACAATAGTCAAACCTTCAGCCGCCAGGCCGGCAATAATCAAAGCTGCCCCAGCCCTTAAATCAGTCGCCTCAACTTCAGCCCCCTGTAATTTGGAAGGATGTACTAAAGCAGTATGACCATCTAGCTTAATTTTGGCTCCCATTCTAGCAAGTTCATCGATATGGGCAAATCTATCTTCCCAGACGGTCTCAGTTACAATTCCTGGTTCACTGGCCTGAGTCAGTATTACCATCATCTGGGCCTGTAAATCAGTCGGGAAACCTGGATATGGTAAAGTTTTAATATCAACAGAATTTAAACTATCAGGAGCTGAAATGCGAACACCAGAAATATCTTCTTCCAGTTCAACCCCCATTTCTGTTAATTTAGCCAGTAAAGGTTTAATATGTTCTACAAGTACATTTTTAACATATACATCCTCACCGGAGATTGCACCGGCAATAATAAATGTTCCGGCCTCAATTCTATCAGGAATTATTCTATGCTCCTGTCCTTTAAGTTTATCAACACCTTCTATTCTTATAATGTCAGTACCGGCACCTTTAATATTAGCACCCATAACAGTTAAAAAGTTAGCCAGATCAATAATTTCAGGTTCTCTGGCCGCATTCTCTATAATAGTCTTGCCCTCAGCCATAGTAGCTGCCAGCATAATATTAACTGTTGCACCTACACTGGGATAATCAAGATAAATCTGACTTCCTCTGAGATTTTCTGCTTCAACCTCTACATGTCCATGTTCAATATTAACCTCTGCCCCTAAAGCTTTAAAACCTTTAAGGTGGAGATCAATTGGGCGATTCCCAATATTGCAACCTCCTGGAAGACTGGTTCTTGCTTTTCCTTCTTTAGCCAGCATTACCCCTAATAAATAATAAGAGGCTCTTAGTTTCCTGGCCAATTCAGGATCAGTTGCATGCCTGTTCACTGTAGAGGGATCGATCTCCATAGTGTTATCCTTAAAATCAACCTTAGCCCCCATCTTCTCTAAAATGGCAGCAAGATTCCTAACATCCCTTAAGTCCGGGATATCTAAAAGCCTACTTTCTGTCTCAGCAAGAAGTGTAGCTGATATTATAGGAAGAGCAGCATTTTTAGCGCCACTAACCTTAATTTCACCCTTTAATTTATTCTTGCCCTGTATGTAAAATTTATTCACCTTATAATACTCCTTTCTGGTGAGAAAACATTTTTAATATAAACCAAACCATTTATTTTTAGACCTACTTATACATTATAACTATTCTTGATTATAAGGTAAATTCCTCTAAAAATCCAGCCCTATTTAGTTATTACCTCAAATATCCTTAAATATAATGAAAGGCCCTGCCTAAAACTAGAAGAACAGAGCCTTTAAATAGTACTTTAGAATCATATTTCATTTTTGAATTTATATGCTGCCAGACTAACAACTTTATCCTTATTAATTTTTTGCCCTGGTGCTTCACTTTGCAATTCTGAAGGGGTCCTGGCCTTCAAAGTCCAGTAATGCAAATTCCAGGCCATCGCTCTAAATAACTTTTTATATTGCTGGTAAAGATCACTTTTATGACTTATACCAATAAAATCGGCAATATTACTCATTACAATATCAATATCTGTTAAATTATTAAGCTCAAAATATATTATAATAAGGACGGTTTGAAAATCTCGCCCTTTCAAATCAACTTTGTTCTGAAGAAATTCCATAAAGCTCTTAACCTTTTGATTAGGTTCAGGATAGAGGTAATCATTGGCATACCATATTTCTTCAAAATCAATCTGATAGGTTGATATGTCCGGCCTTTTTGATCTTTCCTCTTTGATTAGACCAGGTGATTCGATCATGCTTAAATAAATTTCCTCTCCGTTAGCTTCAATCATCCCTAGAGACTTTGAATATTCATTAAGTACCTGTAAATACCAGCTTTTCTGAAGATTATATTCATCAAGTTGATTGATTTTTGTAATAACATCATCAATTTCTACAATTCCATAATAGACTAAGATACCTATTGTCATTCTGATCAAATTGCTATTATAAGAAATTTTGTTTTCCAAATCAGAATTATTTTGGATTATTTCTCTTAATTTTTTTGATATAATTTCTGGCATATAAACCTGCACATCATTTTCTTCCCAGTAAGCACAAACAAGACCATAATCCTGTAATGCTCCTGTCAGGGACATTCCTGTTCCTGATTGGTCTATTAAATAAAAACCTTCATTGTAATGGGAAAGGGTTTTTAAAGGAGAATATATCTCTTCAGTTAAACGGAACACCCAATCTTCAATTTTTTCAGGTATTAATTCGACCAGGCTCTCAGCCAGATCCTCTTTATTTAATTGACTGAGACCAGTAAAATCCCATTTTCTTCTGATTTCTGTTAATTCTTCCTTGGTAAAATCCATCAAGATTTTTTTATATTCATGTCTAGGATTATTTATATTAAACTCAACCTGATTATTTTCTATATTCATATGAACTGCCTCCAGTATCTTTTATCTTCTCATATTTTGCCTACCCCAACTTAAGAGTTCTATATGAAAATAAAGATTCCTGCCTGAAGACAGTTTTTCTTAATTAAGATTTAAGCTTCTCTCTTTTTCTAAATATTTTTCTAAAACCAGAAAGAACTGTTTGTCTGGAAAAAGGTTTATACCTTTTAACTAGCAAAATATTCCCACTGGCATGAGAGATTATTCGATTGGCTCTCCCTCCCAGTAGATTAAAGTTAAATCTCCGGATTGAATCCCCAATAATAGTCAGATCACTCTCTTCAGCAGCTTCAATGACTGCATCTGAAACTGAAAATCTCTTTTCAATTTTAGAGCCAATCTCACAATCAAGCTCTTTAAAATCAATTTCTGATGAAATTTCTTCTGGTTTTTCAATTACTTTCTCAATTTCTTGCTTAATTCTTGCTTCTTCCTCTGCTGAAATCTCAGGATTTAGCACATGTAATAGTTCAATTTTAGCACCGGTATTCCGGGCCAGTCTCCTTGCTAAATAGAGACCATAGACAGAATTTTCTCGCCCGTCATAGGCTACTGTAATTTTTTTCAATTCTGCCGGGTAATGACCTTTCAAGACACCAATATTTGTTTTTGCCCGTTTAAGAACTTTACCGGTTACGCCTCCAATATTTGAGCGGAGTCTATCTTCTCTCTGCCAGCCCATAATTATCATATCCGGTCTTTCTATGTCAGCCTGTTCTAAGATAGCTGCTGGAACACTGTGATCATAAACTGTCAGACAACGCTCAGCATGTTCAACAGTTGCCGCATGCTCACAGAAAATATTATCTCTTTTTTGATATTCTTCATCTAATTCATCAAGCTCTGCATCTCTTGCATCTCTAAGTCCTATCTGATCCGGTACCTCAACAACATTAAGCCCGATAGTCTCATCGCTCATCATATCAGCTAATCTTAATAAATCCCTTTCAATTTCAGGGTCTGAAACAGGTACCATTACCTTTTTCTCCCTGGCGTCGGCAATCGATGGAACTGGCCTATCTTCTAAAATATCTAGGATAGTATATTCTGGCTCAGCTTTTCTACCTGCATAAACCTTAAACCAGACTATCCCAAAAACAATTACAGCAAATGCAAATAACATAGGCCCAGGGCCTAATTGCGGCAATAAAGCAAGTCCTCCTATAATCCCAATTATCTGAGGAATTGGAAAAAGTGGAGATTTAAATGTTGGTTCAAACCATTCCTGTTTCTTTCTTCTTAAAACAATTACTGAAAGATTTATTAAAACAAAGATCATAACGTTAAATGTACTTCCTAATTTAGCCAGGTCTTCGACTTCTAATAATAATAAAAGTACAATCATAGTAATTCCAGTAATTATTATTGCCCGGTAAGGTGTTTCATATTCATCGTGAACTTTTATAATCCAATCAGGCAATAATTTATCTCTACCCATTGCAAATGGAAATCTTGAAGACGACATAATAGCAGCATTGGCAGTTGAGACTGTAGCGAAAAAACCTGCAATTATTATTGCTAACTTTCCAAATCTTCCAGCCATGACTTCGGCCACCGCAACAAGTGGGGCATCAATTTCAATAACTTCTGATAATGGAAATACGCCATTTATTACTAACATAACACCTACATACAAAATAGTTACGGCTCCAACAGATGCAATAAAAGCTCTAGGTAAATTTTTTGAAGGGTTTTTGACCTCCTCAGAAATAGCAGAAAGTTGAGTAATACCTAAATACGAAACAAATATTAAACCAGTGGTGGCAAAAACTGAACTCACACCATAAGGCATTACTGGCTGCAACTGTTTTGGTTCCATAATGAATAGTCCTCGCCCTATAAAGAGAGTTAAGATTATAAATAGACCTATTACAATACCATTTTGTAGAGAACCACTACTTTCTGCCCCTCGATAATTTAAAACAAGCAAGGCAACTCCTGCAATCACAGCCACCAGCAAAACTGGAACCGGGAGCAAAATATTAAGATATTCAGCCAGCCCAACCAGAGCAAAAGACCCCTTAAAAACAAGAGCAAGCCAGGCTCCCAGCCCTATAACTGAACCAAATACAGCCCCCATCGTCCTGCTTATAAAATAATAACTTCCCCCAGCCCGGGGCATACCGGTGGCAAGCTCTGCCATACTTAAAGCTGTTGCCATTGATATTACACCGCCAAGCAAAAAGGAAAAAATAGCAGCTGGCCCGGCTGAAGCAGCAGCAATTCCAGGCAAAACAAATATACCTGCACCAATCATTGTTCCAGTACCTATAGCAAATGTTGGGAAAAAGCCCAGGTTTCTTCCCAGTCTTTCATCTCTCTGTAAACCCATTAATCTCACCCCACAATTAATAAAATATTTCACAAAAATTATATTAAAATTTATTCTATTATATTTGACATTCATAATACATTAAAAGAAGTTAAACTGCAACAATATAGCTAAAGTCTTTATATTATGAAAAATTGTCCAGGAATATCCTGAATTAAGCTTAAAAATAGCTTTAGCTACCAAGGAGTCTGCTCATATTTCTGAATATAAAAATCCCACCATGAATGGTGGGATAGTTCAGGTTACCCTGAAGGCCAGAAGGAAAAAGCAATCCCTCTCCTTTCCAGGATGATTTCAATTAACTAATCAGCAATTTCTATTTTATCAAATTCCTGTTTCCAGAGGTCAAAATAGATAATATCTTTCTTAATCAAATCCCGGTTGCCGCTTAAAAATTTAATTGCCTCTGTACTCTGAAGAGTGGCAACCATCATCGGGGTTGTATTTAAGATGCCATCCTGGCAGGGAGAAAATAATTCTGAACCAGAATCAAAGTCAAACCAATTGCCAATCGATTCACCTTCATCAGCAGCAACAAATTTGACCATGCCAATTGCAGCAACTACTCCCCCATATATCCATGGAATTTTAAGCTTTCTGGCAATCTGATCAATATGGTTTCTTGCCTCTGGATTATCACTACAATCAATTATTAAATCAACATCTCCAGCCAGCTCTTCTCCATTATCCAAATTAAACCTGCTATCATAAATTTCAACTACTACCTCACTATTAATTTTGGCCAGATATTCTTTAGCTGCATGAACTTTAAGCTGATAAATATCCGCATCTTCTTCTGTAAAGAGAAACTGGCGATGAAGATTTGCCAGCTCAACCTGATCACTATCAGCAATCCTCATAAAACCAATCCCGGCTCTGGCCAGTATTTCGGCATTAACAGATCCTAATGCACCGCAACCGACAAGAAGCACACGACCGGCTCCTAATTTTTTCTGGCCCTCCTGGCCTAAACCAGCAAAAAGTTCCTGGGCAAGATAACGACTGCTTACCATTTTTGCAACCCCTTTCAACAAAATTCGTATAGTTATCCACAATTATTGCGAACTTTTCTTGGTTATCCACAGAAAAAGTGGATAACTTGTTTATAAATATGCATTTTTACCTACTTATCTCCGTTTTTTCTGAAAAAGCACCTGTTTGTTCTCGTCAATCTGAATTATCTTCATTCCATAATTTTTAGCAATCCACTCCATTGTTTTCCTGTTATAAAAGCCAACATGTGTATCATCATATTTATACCACCAACCTGCAAACTTATCTGGGCCAGGATGAAAATGGGTCATAACTGCCAGATATGCTTCTGGCTTTAAAGCTTTAACAAGCATTTTAATTTCTTTTGCCGGGTAATGAAGATGTTCAAAAACTTCAGTCGATGTTATAAGATCATATTTCTTATTAAGCCTTTCAGGATAATCATAATAAAAGGGGTCATATAAACTAACATTTATACCATGTTCTCTTAGAAGTTCTGCCAGCACCGGTCCAGGTCCAGCCCCAAAATCCAGAGCAGTATCAACACCGGCCATAATATCCCTGAGACCCCAGTCTATAAAATCATGAAACATCTTTACATAACCTGAACTCTTAAAACTATTATCATGTTCCTCATACCGTTCAATTTCTTCAACAGGGTCAGGCAGTTTCTCATCTTCAGTCATAATAAATCCACAGTTCAAACAGTGAAGATACTCATCTGGTTCTATTCTCTCAATCTCTTTACTACCACATAATCTACAATTCATAAATATACCCCCATAATCATCTAATATTTAAAATTTTAAGTTATGGTCTGCCTCCTGCGGCTTTAAGTTCTTGAACCTTGACAAAGACTTTAAATAAGATAAGGCAGATAAAAGCAACAATTACTCCAAACACAGCAGCTCGCATACCTATTACCAGACTGCCTGACTGATCTGCAATAAAGCCAGTAAAGACTGCTCCTGCACTATAAATAGCCGTATAAAGCGTCGAAAACAGGCCAAATCCTGTCCCCTGATATTCTTTAGGCATTACCTTCAGCACATAAGAATTAATCACCGTATTATGGCTTTTAAATGTTATTCCAAAGAAAATTAACGTGGCTATCACCCCAATATGCCCTGGAGTAGTTGTCAGATAAAAGAAGAGTGTAAAATTAAATATATAAAATATAAACAGGATTCGCTTACTTCCGAATTTATCTGCAGCCCAGGCCACAACCATTTTAGTTATCAGGCCGCTTATAGCCAGAATTGTAAAAAGTTGATTTGCATGACTAAAACTATATCCACCAATATTATGTAAAAAGCTTGGAATAAATGATTCAAAGCCTTTAATTGCAAAGGCACCAAAACCGCCAACTAATGTTGCCCAGATAATAAACCGATTAATCGCTGGTTCCTTTAAAATTTCCACCGCATCTTTAATTTTTGGCCAGATATCAGCCAGAGAAGCTGACTCGCTGATAGCCCCATTTTTTCCTTCACTATCATTTTTCAACAAATTGTTTTTATTAGCCAGCCAGATAAAAATAACTGACGCCAGTAAAGCCCCTGCTGCCATTATATAAAAAAATGCAGATATTGGCAGGCCTAAGGATTCCCAGATAAGAACAACAAATAATGGAGCTACAAGACCAGAGATCCCACCAAAAGTCTCCAGCAGAGCTGTCGACACTGTTTCAAATCTATCCTGGCCTAAGATTACTGAATAGGAATATCCAGCTGTTACATATAACCCAGTTGATGCCCCCATAATAAAACTAAAGACTGCCATGGCATAAAAATTAGGTGAGATCCCAACCAGCAGAAGTGAGGCTGACATTAAAAGTCCGGTCCCGGCAATAACCTTTGGGCAGCCAAAAATATCAGCCAGAATCCCTGATGGAAATCTGGCCAGTGCATAACCTAAATATACCAGGGTTATTAAAAGGCCTGCCTCAGTTGATCCAACTTCAAAACTGCTCTCAATCGGCGTTACCAGCGGTACATATATGTATTTAGTAATCCCCTGAAAGAAAAACAGAAATGAATTAGCAATAAATAAAGCTATAATATCTCTCTTTTCAAGTTCCTCCACAATCAAGCCTCCTATATTTTAAAAAATCTTTAACTAATTATAACATATCATAATAAAACTAAAAACCTGCAACTTTAATATTTATTTAAGACAACTTTCTTAAAAAGGTATATCTCTTCTGATGAAGAACTATTTATATAACCCTAATAAATTGAGGTGGATTCAATGCTAAAATCCAATAATAAATATGAACTATTAATTTTTGTTTTGATAGTTTTTATGCTTGCAGCTTCAGGCTGCTCTATTATTAGTTTTAACCGTACTGGCCCAACCTCAAATACTATATCTGGAGAGCTTGTTATCAAGCATAATTATCCAGCCTCCTGGCTTGATGATACAGAATATATCATACCCCCAACAGGCTCAACTAGTTCGGCCCGATCTTTATCTAATAACCTTGAGCAAGAGGCCAGCGAGTTGATTCTAGTCTTTAAAGAAACAACTTCAGATGATAAGATTAAAGCTATCTTTAATAAATATAATCTCAATAAAATCGATCAAAACTCTTCTTTAAATTCTTATCTTATTAAAGCCCCTGACTACACCATAGAGGAAGCTGTCGGTTTAGTCAGCCAAATACCAGAAGTTAAATATATCGAGCCTAATTACAGAGCAACTGCTTTAACTGACAATCTAGTTATTCCTTTAGATACTGATTATGACAGACAGTGGAATCTATCTCTACTCCGCCTTCCTCAAGCCTGGAATAATATTAGCAGAACTAATAGAATTAGAGTTGCAGTTCTTGATACAGGTGTTGACCTTAACCATCCTGACCTTAGGGCAAATCTTGATACCAGTTATGCTTATAATTTTGTAGATAATAACCGAAATGTAAGTGATGACAATAATCAGGGCCATGGCACCCATGTTGCAGGGGTAATCGGGGCCCAGAGAAATAACACAGGGATTGCAGGTGTTCTAGAAAATGTTGATATTTTACCAATAAAAGTACTGGAAGAAAATGGCGGCGGTAGCTTTTGGAATATAGGCGAGGGCTTACTCTATGCAGCAGGAATTGAAGTTGAGAGTAAACCATATAATCCTCAGCCAGTTGATATTATTAATCTTTCATTAGGCGGGACTGTCGATGATGAGGTTGGGGAGTATTTACAAGATGTAGTTAAGCAGGTAGCTGCCCAAGAAATTATCATGATAGCAGCTAGCGGTAACAGAAATCAGGATTCTTTATTATATCCAGCAGCCTATCCTGAAGTCTTATCTGTTGGTTCTGTCAGTTTAAACAATAACAATCCTCCGATTAGAACCAATACCTCAAATTACGGGACTGAGCTTGATTTTGTAGCCCCAGGCCATAAAATATACAGTACTATCCCAGGCGGAGATTATGAATATCTATCTGGAACGTCAATGGCTGCCCCCCATCTAACCGGGGTAATAGGTTTACTGTTAACCCAGAACAGTCAGCTAAGCTCTGCTGAAATTAAAGAAAGACTCCAGAGGACAAGCATGAAAATAGAGGGAACTTATTTTGGAGTAGAGACTGGCTATGGTCTGGTCAATTCATACTGGGCAATCCAGAATATTAATCAACTCCAGGTTTTTATCGGAAATAGAGAAGGTGATCAGTTTAATCAGAAAACTAAAATTGATCTTAAATTAAGGGATAACCATTTTCTCATTGAAGATATTCCCACTGGCAATTATAAAATAATGGCCTGGATAGATGTAACTAATAATGGGGTTTTAAGCCCTGGTGATTATTACGCTGAGAGTTCTGTAATTAATTTTAATCCTGAAAATAATTATACTCAGAATTTAATTCTTGAAGAATTTCAGAGCCTTGAAGATCTCAATTAATTGTCCCATTCTATGGTCCTTGCTATTTAAATTAATAATCCTCTGGTAAAGGCTGATAAAACTCTATATTTTCAAAACCATAATTCATGAATCTTATGCCTAAAAGGCTTTTTCCTAACATCCCTAAATTGCTCTCTATTTTTTGTGCGCCGTTATACAAAATAGATAGACTTTCGAGAGAATCAGGGTTACCATCATAACTGGACATTTTTGCAATGACACCCTTCATAAGATTTTCCTGGCGAACTCTATGGTCAAATGGATATCTATCATAAAGGCCAGTTTTAAGATAGGCGTCTGCTGCTTTAGAGTCCATGAATTTTCTGCCCTGGGCTGTCTCTACTTCAATACCGCCATAAAGATCTATAATATCAATAAAATATCCTAAATTCACTTTTAAATAATCAGTATCCAGATGGCCATTAACTTCTCTGGCTATCTTTTTTGCATTTTCAGTTTCTAAAAATGTTCTTAATGGAAGATTATATAAATAAATTTGTTCATCCTCCTTTAAAAAAAACATAATCGTTGAAACAACTTCATTTTCAAACTCTGAAACCTCCATTGCTTCATATATAATTAGAAAGGCTTCACCATTAAGTTTATCGGCCAGGATATCTGCAATCTCACCTGCACCATCACCTAATTTGACATCTGTCTTCAGCTCAATTTTACTGGAACTTAAAGCAGTCTGGCAACCCAAAAGGATGATTAATATTATAAGAGCCAATCTTATAATTTTTTGCATGAAACTTCACCTGCCTTTAATCAATCACCGAGATTAAATTTTTATTTAATTCCAGTCCAATTATATCAAATCCAACTTCGCCTATCTCTCCAGACAGGTTGTAATTCTTATTATTGACAAAATCAATAAAATTACTCTCTCCATAATAGTCACCGTAACTTACCAGACCATCTCTATCTAAATCAATCCAGGCAATAACCTGATGTTTTCCAGCAGGGATATTCTCAACTGTAAAATTGCCCCCTTTTAAACTCATTGATTTTTCTTTTACTATTTTAATTATTTCCTTATTTCTCTCCCCAATGATAATTCTTAAATCCTGAATATTATTTACAGCCCAGTAGCTATTAATAAGTCCATAACCATATTCATTATCAAAATCTTCTCCTGATAAACTTATAGCAGTCTCCTGCATTACTCTTCTGACATCCTGAGGCGATATTCCATTAGCAAGCATCAGGCCGGCAACTCCTGTTACATGGGGAGCAGCCATCGAGGTTCCACTCCTGGAACCATACCTGCCATCAGGTAATATGCTATATATTGATTTGCCAGGAGCTACAAAATCTAGATTACCTCCATAACTTGAAAAAGAACTTTTTGTTGGAGTTTCTAAACCACCATAATCTATCGAACCAACAGCGATTACCTGGGAATAATTTGCAGGATAAAAGATAAATTTATTGCCACTATTCCCTGAGGCAGCAACCATTATTATATTTTTAGCTGCAACTTCTTCAATTGCTTCATCTAGATAAGCCGGATTTGCTATTGAACCAACTGAAAGATTAATAATATCAACAGGTTCATTTATTAAGTTTTCATCGAGCAGCCCAGCGGCATAAAGCAGACCTTTGGCAACATCCCAGATATCTCCTTCGCCCTTATCATCCAGGATTCTAACTGGAACTAGGTCTACATCCCACATTATACCTGCAATTCCCTGCTGATTATTGGTCACTGCTCCAATAATTCCTGCTACATGGGTGCCATGACCCTGACTATCAAAAACCTCAGTATTATCATCTATGATATTATATGCTCCCTTTAAATCGATCTTACCCTGAAGCTCAGGATGATTATAATCAACTCCAGTATCAAGTAAAGCAACTCTAATATTATTAGAACCTGTAGAATTAACCCATGCTTGAGGTAATCTAATTAAAGGATAATTCCACTGCTGGGAATATTTCTCGTCATTGGGAATCCTGGTATCTAAACCTTCAATCCTATAGTTAGAATCAATATAATCAATTCCACTTAATTTTTCTAAATTATTAATAGAGTCATCAAGAGAACTAACTTCTGGCAGCCTGACCAGGACTAAATTAAGTTTTTTAATCTGATCAACTTTTTCCAGACCATTATTAACTAATATTTCTTCCCTTTCAGCCTGGCTTAAACTTTTATCGAATTTAATAACTAATTCATCTGGCTTTTCAACTGCAAACCCAGAAATATCAATTAAATCTTTTGAATCAAGATCAACTTTAGCACCTGGGAAATTATGTTTAACTTCAATATTTCCATTAATAGTTGCTCTATTAACGGAATCATCATTTTCTTCATTCTGGTCATTTTCATCATCTGGGTCAATTTCTAGATCTTCTTCATTTAAAACAAATTTAATCTGAATTAAATCTTTACTGGCTGTAAAGCTTTTAGATTCATTAACATACCCCGGATGTTCTGCTTTAATTAAATAGATTTTTCCCTCCTCTAGAACCAGATTTTCAAATAAATAATCACCTGAATCATCTGTAGAACCGTAAATATTATTATTTTCTTTTTCAAGAGTTAATTTTATATCTGATATACCAGATCCAGTAACAGAAATTACTTTAACATTAAAAGAAATATCTATCATGGATAATTCAACAGAAAAATCTGAAGTGTTATCATTGAGATAATCGCAACCTGAAATAATCATTATAAAACTTAAAATAATAAATATTAGACCTATAAATTTTATTTTTTTCATAGGACCGCTCCTTAAGTTGACAAAACAATAGAGAAAGACTTCCGCCAATTAATTATATAAAATTTAAGCGGAAGTCTTAATTTATTCATCTAGCTCATTTGAGATTTAATCCATAACTTACTATTCTGTCTAAAATCACCAACATTATCTCCAGTTAGACATAAACTAATCAGCTAATATCACGCCACCGTTATTGTTATCGAATTTCAATAACTCACTAATTTTATGAACTAGACTTATCTCTGTTTCATCAGATGCAAAGAGAATTCTTGGCACGTCACAGCAGTTAATTCCCCAGGCATCTACTTTTAGATCAAAGATTTTGTCATCAAGTCGCCATACCCCATCAGTATCATAGTAACCATCAGGGTAGATAGCAGTTAATCTAGCTCTGAAAGTTTCATTATCAAAGAAACTCATGAATTTACCAGGATCGTCAGTTGAGAATCTCTCTCTAGCAAATGACCCTGGAGTGCTGTAAATAACAGCATTTGAATCTAATAGATCTGAAAGTAGAACTCCATCTGAGAGGCTAATTCCAGCTGCATATAGATCTCTTAAGTCTAGTATGAAGGTGTAATAATAACCTGAGGCATCTCCAAGTTTTAGTTCATACCAGGTAGACTCAACAAGATCATCCTGAGCTGTTAACATGAAGTCAAACTTCCAATCTTCAAAATACCATCTGTTCTTTCTAACAAATTCAACAAGGATTTCAGCTCTTTCAGTTAGATCAGTTATTGTTACATCATGACCACTTCTAATATCCTGATCAAACCAGACACCATCTTCAAAGAAGACAGAGGTCTTTTTCTGGAATCTAATCTTACCGAAGTTATCAATATCACCGGCAAAAGTAATTCCAGAGCCTATCCAGACTTCTAGTTTAGTCTTGCTTGACCACATTACATCTTCAAGAATTGGGTTATTGTCAGGCCAGACATGAACATCGGCATCTTCTAAATCAATACCCAATACATACCGTTCCTGACCCTGCATCCTATCGCCAACAAAGATATCTACATCTAATAGTTTGGCTGTTTCAAGGATAACATTGTAAAGAGTCTCATTTAATTCTACATCTTCAACTAAGAGGTTATCTCCAAATACTAAAACATTCTGATCCTTTGTATCACTCATAATCCTACCACCAATTAATCTACCTCTCTTGATGAATTCATAATCATGTTTGCATTCATCAATATCAAACTCACAATCACCACCGACGAATTTAGTGGTTTCTAATATACTTGTGAAGGTTGTTTCTGCACCGATTCTCCGGATATTACCTGATCTCAACATAATTTCTTTGTTATTTTCAACAGTCTTACCATCAATTATGGTGAAATCACCCCAGAGGTGAACGACATCATTAAATTCAATATTTCCTAACCAGACATCGTCAGCTAATGGAGCACCGTAACATCTGTCAGAATCATTAGATTCAGCTGTACCAGCATACTGTTTACTAATATAATCATTAGCTGGGGTAAAGATTTGAACCTGGGCATCAAAGGTTAAGCCATGGATAGTTAGGCGATCAGCATTCTTCTTGGCAGCCTGGCTGTCAACTGCTTTTGGTACAAATTTCTTCTTACTGCCTAGAATTCTACTAATTTCTCTATAGCTACCATAACCGATATCAGACCAATAAGAGGCTGTTCCATCGCCTTCAGCTTTCAAATAGTCACCTGTATGCCAGCCAAAATGAACATCTGATCCGACAAAGGTAGCATTACCATAGATATGGCCACCATCATAGGAACCCTGATATTCGCCATAATCTCTATAATCAGTACCGACTAAGGTTAAACCATTTCTACCGTATTCTGAATGGACATCAACTATACCATTAACTGTTAAAATAGCTTTATCATAGTTAATTGCCCACCAGGCCATACCGTCTTTATCATTATTAATATCGGCATCAGTTAAAACTGGTTCAGCCTTAACATAAGCCTTGCCTGTTCTATTTTCTTTATCATCATTTAGAACAGCATATTTCAATGATTTACCAACATACATACCAGCAAAATTGCCTTCCCAGGTCATATCATTTAAAGTTGCATTACTTGCAACATATAATATACCTGAAGGGCCATGGACTGTAACTTCTTCTAGCAATGCATCATCATGATCTACACCAAGTCTATCAAATATATCAGAAGCTAGAATTGTAACATCACTTACAAATACTCCTAGATCATTGAAAACAGAATTTTCAATAGTTAAATCTGATGCTGGCATTGACTGATTCTGGTACCAGTCAAAAACTGGAACATTAAAGGTCATATCATCAAACATAACACCTGCTCCATCAATTAATACTGAATTACTAAATTCTAAGTCTTCCTGAGGCCACCATTTTACATTCATTGGAGGTGCAGTTTGTTGTGTTTCCCATTCTTCATAATCAACATCTCCAACAATGGTACCACCATGAACTAAGGTATCATCACCCTGGAATACTAAAGGTCCTCCTTTAAGGGTAATTGTAAATCCATTTAAATCTAATTCTGCTAAATGATAATTAACTCTTACTCTTCTTTCTAATACTATATTACCTGTAAGAACAATAGTTTCTGCTTTATTATTCAATGCTTTAGCAAATGTAGCTGCATCATTTGCATCCATTGATGGGCCAGTAGGTTCGGTTATTATTTCATCATCGTCATCATCATCAGCAGGTTCGTCATCTGCTGGATCATCATCTCCTGGTACTGCACTCATTAATTCAACCTCAACACTTGCTTCATCAGCAACATTTAATTCTAATGACTGTGTTTCATAACCTTCAGCAGTAACTATAATTGTATATGCGCCTGGCTCAACATTTTCAAAAATAGCCACACCTTCGGCTGCTTGCTTCTGCACACCATTTAATTCAACCATAGCGTCTTCTGGAGTTACATTAACTGTGACAGTGTATAATGAAGAAGCTTCAGTTTCAAGATCATCTGTTAATGTTGATGTAGCATTGTCACATGCAGTAACAGCGAAGACTAAAATCACTAGAAGAGACAATATACCAAGAATCTTCAACCGTTTCATTTCTATTCCCCCTTATTGAGTATTGAAATTAGACTGGACTCCAGAACAGTTAAAATTCTAACTCTTCATCCCTCCTTTATATTTTGATATATAATAATAAAGCAGCAAATAACTTTACACTTAAATTATATAATATTAGATAAATTCATTAGTCATAGCTCAATCATATTTCAGTCTAATTCAACTCATAATTGACTTTTATTTAAAACAGTTTAATTTTTCTTTGTGACTCAGATATGACTGCAAAAAAAAAGCCTGGCTGATTAAAGCCAGGCTCCTTAAAATACCTATTATATTGCGTTTTATTTAATTTTATTGAAGCGAGTCAAATAACTCCATATTAGTTTCTAACATTGAACCTTTCATTAAATCCTTCATAGCATCTTTATAATGCTCAACCTGCACTCCAGGAATCTTCTCATCCCTTGCCATTTCTGCCAGCAAAACTGTATTCTGCATCCTGGCATCGTCTAAATCTTCCAGATAAACTCTGGTCACCTCAGCGTCATATTCAGTGGCTGCATCAGCGATATCCTCCACAGAGGTATCTGGCTCTTTGCCGAGCCTTGTTGATAATGTCTGCCAGGAAGTATCGTAATAAATCAGCTCACCGCCCTGTTTTAGATGACTGACCATTCCTCGAAGCGCTTCATTTCGTTCCATTCCTATAACAATATCAGCCTTAGCCTCCCTGATTAGTGGAGAAGCTGCTGAATCACCGAGACGGAGA
>JBNJEB010000010.1:0-25986 GCA_051745425.1 Bacillota bacterium | reverse complement strand
AGATTGAAGCAGTCCCATATGAAATTTTTGATGGAGTTATTTTATTTCCCTGAGTTTTTGAAAATATTATTAAAGGAGACAATTAAATGAGTACTGAAAATAATAGATTTATTAAAGTTTTAGAACTTGAAGATGAGTTTGAAGCTGGGTTAATAAAATCTGAATTGGATAAAGAAGATATTCCCTATGAAATTATAAGTAATTATGATTACGGTTTCGACGGTATTTATCAGTTTCAACATGGCTGGGGAATTTTAAAGGCTCCGGAAAACTATGCTAACAAAATCATTGAAATATTTAAGGACTTAAAGAATGATGATTAAAACTTCAATCTTTTTTTTATTCTTATTATCTCTAGATCAAGGAAGTAAGCTTTATATTGAAAATAATTTTTTGCTAGGAGAGAGCCAACCTGTAATTGAGGGAATTTTTCATTTTACGTATGTCAGAAATACAGGGGTATCTTTTGGAATGCTGGCTGACAATCTTTTTTTAATATTAATCTTACAATTAATTATAATTTTTATATTAATTTATTTGAAAATCAAACTACTTCCAGATCATTTTTTTATTAATTTTTGTTTTGTATTTGTTTTGGCCGGTGCCATAGGAAATCTTATTGATAGATTTATTTATGGCTATGTTATTGATTTTTTTGACTTTCAGATCTGGCCTGTATTTAATTTTGCTGATATATATATTGTTTTAGGTGTTTTTGGATTGATATTGTTTATTTTTAAAACGGATCAATTATGATTTAGGAGTGAAATTTTTGAAAGAAAAAATTAAATTAGTTGCAGATAAAGCTGATATTAGAATTGATAAATATTTAGCTGGAGAATTAAATTATTCCCGTTCTTATATCCAAAAATTAATTAAAAGACATTTAGTTTCAGTAAATAATGAAGTTATTGAAAAAGATTCCTTTGAAATTGGATTCAACGATAATATTTTAGTTAAGGTTCCAGAACCAGAAGATATCGATTTACAGCCAGTCGATCTTGATTTAGAAATATTATATGAAGATGAATATTTAGCAGTTATAAATAAGCCTGCAGACCTCCCAGCTCACCCGGCTAAATCTTACAAGGGGGTAACTTTAGTTGAAGGATTATTATTTCAACTTAATAATTTATCAGGTATTGGAGGAAAAAAAAGACCAGGCATTGTTCACAGACTTGATAAAGATACCTCTGGTGCTATTTTAGTTGCTAAGACTAATGAGTCACATAAGAACTTAACAGCCCAATTTAAAAATAGAGATATTAATAAGTTTTATAGGGCTATTGTCAAGGGTACTCCTAAACATTCAGAGGCTAAGATAGAAGCCCCAATTGGTAGAGACCCTGATGATAGAAAGAAGATGGCAGTGGTTAAATATAACAGTAAAAATGCGATTTCTATTTATAAAATTATTAATAGGTTTAAAGGTTTTTCTGAACTTGAACTTGAAATTTTAACCGGGAGAACTCATCAGATACGGGCTCATTTAGAATTTTTGGGCCATCCTATTATAGGTGATAATAAGTATGGTGGTAAAGTAAATTTACCTGTTAATGTAAAAAGACAGATGCTTCATGCATATCGATTAGAGTTTAAACATCCAGTAAATGATAAAATTATAAATATTGTGGCTCCATTATTCGATGATTACAAAGAAATAATTGAATATCTAAATAATAATTGAATTAGGAGGCAAGTTCATGATTTTAGGCATAGATATTGGCGGTAGTACGACAGATATAGTTGGTTTTAAAGAAGAGAAAATGGTAGGGAATTTAACCGTTGAAGCTAGTGACCCTCTAACATCTGCTACAGGGGCATTAGGGAGTTTTTTAGAGAAAGAAAATCTTATTTTAAGCGATATTGAGCAGATAGCTGTAACTGGCGTAGGTTCTTCATATGTTAAAAGAGATTTGTTTGGAATTAAAACAATAAAAGTACCTGAATTTGAAGCTATTGGCTCAGGAGGAGCGTATTTAACAAATGTTAATAAAGCTGTTATTGTTAGCATGGGAACAGGTACAGCTATTGTCTTTAATGATGATGGCGCTATTACACATTTAGGTGGAACTGGGGTAGGGGGAGGAACAATTGTTGGATTAGGAAATGCAATTTTAAATAGTTCTGATTATCAGGATATCGTTGATATGGCTGATGCCGGAAGTCTCCAGAATGTTGATTTAAGGGTCAAGGATATTTCTTTAGATCAAATAGGAGATCTAAAACCTGATATTACAGCTTCTAATTTCGGCAAATTAAATAATAAACCATCAAGATCTGATTATGCGCTTGGTATAATAAATCTTGTATTTCAAACAGCTGGAATGCTTTCAGTTTTTGCAGCTCAGATAAGAGACTGCAAGGATATAGTAATTACAGGAAAATTATCTAGTATGACAATCGGGCAAAATGTACTAGAAAAACTTAAAAAGACAAAATTATTTCCTATGAAATTCCATTTCCCAGATAAAGCTGAGTATTCTACAGCGATAGGGGCTGCTATATCAAGTTTGGATTAATTTTGGTGGATTTTTAAAGAAAAAGACACCAATTCCTCCGATTCCAAGATGTGCACCTAAAACAGGACCAATCTTATTAATTAAGAAATTTTCAGTATTATATTTTTCTTTTATTAAATCCCTTAATGTTAATGCCAGGTCTTTATCATCTGCATGGCTTATTCCTATAATCTGTTGGTCAAGATTTTTACTTTTATTATCCATCTCGTTAACAATAGTTTTTAGCATTTTCTTTCTACCTCTGACTTTTTTAGAAAGTACTATTTTGCCATCTATTACTTCAAGAATAGGTTTGATATTTAAGATGTTTCCAATGGCTGCTTTGCCCTTACTAAGTCTACCGCCTTTTTGTAAAGTTGTTAAATTATCAAGTGAAAATAAATGAACCAGATTTGTTCTTTCCTCTCTTAAAATATCTGCAACTTTATTAATTGACAAATTTTTTCGTATAAGTTTTGAAGCATAATTTACTAATAAACCAAGAGCAGTAGAGCCTGCTTTAGAATCTATAATTTCTATATTGAAATTTGGATATTCATTTTTTACTTCTTTAGCTATTAATTTAGCAGTTTGATAACTTCCTGACATGGCTGCCGAAAAAGATATATAGAGACAGTCTTTATTTTTCTTGGCTAGCTCGGTAAATGTATCTTTAAAATCAATTGGACTGACCTGGGCTGTTTTTGGATAATTATTGTTTTTGATATATTGATATATTTCATTAATATTAATATCTTTGCCAGCTTTATATTCCTGGCCATTGATAATAATTCTAAATGGTAATATTTTATAATCTTGTATCATATTTTGGGGTAGGTCGCAGGCACTATCTATTACAATTTCTGAATTCATTACAGGCCTCCTAAATAAGTAATTAATAATTCTGTTATAAATTATATCCTAAAGGCTTTACTTAATGCAAACTAAAATATAAGAAATCTGAAAGGGGATTATAATGACAAAAATAATTGATAGAGATAAAGTAATTTATGCATTTAATCAAAATAATAAAGCGGTAGCTAAGGTAAAATCAGGAGATAGTTTTTTAATGAAGACTTATGATTGTTTTTCTGGTCAGTTAAAAACTAAAGATGACTCAATATCTGAGATGAACTGGGATCATATAAATCCTGCTACTGGACCTGTATACATTGATGGTGCAGAAAAGGGTGATATCTTAAAAGTTAAGATTGAAGATATTGAACTTGAAAGTCCTGCAGTTATGATTGCAGCACCAGAAGAAGGAGTATTGGGACATTTAGTTGAAAAATCAATAACTAAAATTCTTCCGATAAAAGATAATCAGATTATATTTTCTGATAAATTTAAATTTGATTTAAAACCAATGGTAGGTGTAATTGGAGTTGCACCAGAATCAGGCAGGAATATATCAACTGGAACTCCAGGAAAACATGGTGGCAATATGGATTGTAAGTTGCTGGGTCCAGGGGCTGTAGTTTATTTTAAGGTTGAGACTGAAGGGGCTCTCTTAGCAGCAGGTGATATGCATGCTTTGATGGGGGACGGTGAGATAGTTGTTTGTGCTGCTGAAGCTGGAGGACAAATAAGCTTAAAAGTTGAAGTATTAAAAAACAAAAAACTGCCAGTTCCTTTTATTGAAAAAAATAATTTAATTTCGACTGTTGGTTCTGCTAAGACTCTTGATGAAGCAGTGAAAATAGCAACTGAAAAAATGGCAAATTACTTAATTGAGAATTATGATATGGAGTTGACTGAGGCCGGATTGATTATGAGTTTAATTGGAGATGCTGAAATCTGTCAGGTTGTTGATCCTCTAAAAACTGCAAGATTTACCATAGATAAAAGTAAATTATAATTAGTTAAATGCACTAGCTAAAAGTAAAGCCTGAGCATTTGCTCAGGCTTTTTTAAATATATAATTCTTTGTTAATCCTGACGCCAGAGAGTTATTTTTAAGTAATTATCTTTATATTCAACGACTGAATTATCAACAAGCATACCGACCAGGCTCATTTCTCTTGAGTTGTTGCCTTCGCCGGCAAGTTCCCAGTAATATTCTTCAACCTGAGCTTCCCTACTTGTATTCAATTCTTCTCTAAGTTTTTTTAGATCTTGCCCTGAAATATTTTTAATTAGTCCCTCAATAATAATTTCATATTCTTTTTCTTCTCCAATATCATCTGAATGGAATTTAATATCTATATTTTCTGCGCCTTGATCAAAGAAATAGGTCATTAATTCACTGATGATTTTGACTGCTTTCTTAGTTTCGCGCATAAATTAACTCCTTTCGGTATTAGGTTCCCCAAGGCTGTTTAGGATAGGAATTAACATAGCAGCAACAAGTCCACCGGCAAAACCGTTATTGTAAAGATTAATACCTCCATGTAGATAACCGACATTCATAACAACAGCTAGATGTAAAAATCCTGCCAGGAATCCGGCTTTTATTCCGTATTGACCGGCAATTGGCGCAAGAGTTGTTCCAAATAATGCTGCTAATAAAGCTCCAGCAGAAGCGGCTTCAATTGCCTGGACTTGGGTTGCAAGAAAGATACCAATTAAGATTGGTATTACATTGGCAGGATGTTTACCGAAGGCCGCAAAGCCAACAATTGTAAAGATTCCTCCAATTATAGGGCCGTTGATCTGGCCGCCAACAAGAACTATATAACTAAGAGATATAACCCCCATGATTCCCATATTTAGAAAGGTTACTCCCATTCCATCAGAATTGATAAAATCTGAAACTAATCTACCACTATGTCTGGTGACTTTTGAGAAACCTTTAAAGGATAAGTTATTATAGAAAAGACCAATTACTACCATTGAAATAAATAGAATTAAAAGATAAATACCCAGTTGGTCATTTAATCCCTCTGCAAAATGAAATTGACTTTTAGCTTCAAGATTAAATGCTCTAAATACTGCCATAAAAAGTGAGCCAGTCATACCAGCTGTAAAACCAATATTATAGATATTATAACCCTGATGGAATTTAACCATGTGATTAGCCAGGGGCGGAAGAATAAATCCAGCTAAGGTACCAAATACTGCGCCTAAAGCTAAACCAGTAATAGGATTGAACCCAAAACCGAAACTTACCAGACTGACTAAAGGACCTAGCGCTGTTCCAAATAGGGCTACTAGAATAAAACGGCTAAAAGGTTCTTCTTTATAAATTGAATATAAATATACTCCACCAATGATTGGCCAGACATTAAAAATATTTTTGCCAAAAAAAGCAAATCCGGCAACTGTAAAAACAGCAGCTATTATTGAACCGTTAATATTAATTTTAGCTTTTTTGACAATTGCAAGTGAAATGAGCATTAATAATCCTGAATTTAAAAATGCAGAACCAATATTTCCTAAGACCATATAATCAGAAACTAATGTACTTTCTGATAGAGCAATTGATTTCATGCCCTCTATAAGTTCAGCAGGACTATTAAAATAAAATGCTGTGCCAACTAATATAATTCCATATAATAATAAAATTATAAATTTAGCATTTTCTGTTGCAGTTAATGCTAATGAATGGCGAATTGACCTGGACGAGCCTGAAGCGTAAGAATTACTTTTGTTATTCGGCATTGATAATTGTACCTCCTGTATTTCTTTTTGCATTTGCAGATAAATATATTAAGTGAATTAATCAACAATATTTATTATATCTTATTATTATAAAAATTACAATATAAATTGACATTAAACCTGGACAAGAGTATAATTTGTTTGTAGAGTTCTATTAATCTTATTTTAAATAAAAAAGCCTGCCAGCGGCAGGTTTTATCTGTTACTTATATAAAAATGGTGCCGAGGGTGGGATTCGAACCCACACAGGCCTAGGGCCCACAGCGCCCTCAACGCTGCGCGTCTGCCAATTCCGCCACCTCGGCAATACAATAAATATTATATCATAATTTTTAAATCTGTCAACTTTATTTTCGATATTTATTTATAAATAAAGACTGAGGAGGAAATGATTTGTCATTGAAAAGAAATATTTTTGATAATTTAAGTCCACTTGACCACAGGTATAGTCAGGGAGATAATTTTCAGATTTTAAGTCAATATTTTTCTGAAGAGGCAAGGTTTAAATGGGAAGCCAGGGTGGAACTGGCTTTGATTGAGACTCTGATTGATTTTAATATTGCCCCGGAGGAAGCTAGCAAGCAGTTAAAAGCAGCAGTTGAATTGATAAATGCTGATCAAGTTTATGAGGAGGAAGCAAAAACAAAACATAATACCAGGGCCCTGGTTAATTGTCTTAGAGAAAAAGTTGATTCAGAGTACAGACAATTTATCCACCTTGGAGCCACATCTTTTGATATAGTTGATAATGCTGCAATTTTGAGATATAAAGCTTTTAATGATGATGTTTTAATTCCGGCTTTAAATGGATTAATCGGGAATATCATGAAAATAGCCTATAGAGAAAAAGATACTGTCCAGCTCGGAAGAACCCATGGTCAGGCAGCTGTTCCAATAACTTTTGGTTATTATATGGCAGGCTTTGTGAGCCGGCTTGGCAATAGATTAGAAAGCTTAAAAAAATTTAGCAATTCACTATCAGGTCAGTTTTCAGGTGCTGTTGGAGCTTATAATTCTCTATCTTTACTTGTTGATAAACCAGTAAAATTTGAGACTGAACTCCTGGATAAATTAGGGCTCAAAAGGTCGGAGCACTCAACTCAGATAATTCCACCTGAAAAATTGACAGATTATATTCATGGAATCGTTTCGACTTTCGGTGTGATTGCTGATTTAAGCGATGATTTCAGGCATCTACAGAGATCTGAGATCAGTGAGACCGGTGAGGCTTTCTCTGAAGACCAGGTTGGTTCTTCGACAATGCCTCAAAAAAGAAATCCAATCAACTTTGAAAATATTAAAAGCTCCTGGAAAGTAACAGTTCCTAAGATAATTACTGTTTATATGGATCAACTCTGTGAGCATCAGAGGGATTTAACCAATTCATCTTCAGCCAGATATTATCCAGAAATTATCAGCCATTTATTTTTAGCTATCAAGAGATTAAATAGGGTAATGACCAGACTGGTTGTTGACCATAAAAATTTAAAAAGAAATCTTGATAAGCATAAGGATATGATTATTGCTGAACCTCTATATATTATGTTAGCCAGAGAGGGCCATCCAGATGCCCATGAGGCTGTCAGAAAATTGACTTTGCAATCTGAGAAAACAGGGAAAAAGGTTTTAGAGTTAGTTAAAGAAGATGAAGAATTATTAAGCTATTTTAATAAACTGAATGTCAGAGAGAAGAAAATTTTAGATGATCCAGCTTATTATACTGGAGCTGCAGTTACTGAAACTGAAGAGATAGTTAATAACTGGTCAGATAGATTAAATATAGAAAGGAAGTGGTAAGGTGTCAAATATAAAAAGAGCTTTATTTAGTGTAGCAGATAAAGAAGGTATTCTGGAATTAGCTCAGGAATTAACTGAAGATGGAGTAGAAATAATTGCAACAGGTGGAACAGCTAAAAAGCTTAAAAACAATAAGATTGATGTGATTGATATCTCAGAAGAGACTGGATATCCTGAATTGCTTGAGGGTCGGGTTAAGACTTTACATCCGGCAGTCATGGCAGGTATTTTAGCCAGAAGAGGCAATAAGAAGGACATTGAGGATCTTAAGGAAAATGAGATTGAGGCTATTGATCTTATAGTTTGTAATCTTTATGCCTTTGCAGATAAGGTTAAACAGGACCAAGATGATCATGCTGGTATTTTAGAGGAAATTGATATTGGCGGTCAAACATTAATTAGATCAGCAGCTAAAAACTATGAAGATGTAGTGGTCTTGACTGACTGCAAGCAATATCAAAGATTTATAGATACATATAAAGAAGATAATATAGATAAGGATTATAAATTTGAACTGGCCCGAGCAGCTTTTAAATATATTGCTGATTATGACCAGGCAATTTCTGATTACTTTAATAAATCGGAACAAAAACCAGATAATAAAATTAATTTTAAAGATAATTTTGAAATTAAAGCCAATCTTGATCGAGAACTTAAGTATGGCGAGAATCCTCATCAGAAAGCTGCTATTTACAGGAGTGAAGAACTATTATCCGGTACTTCATTATTATCTGCTAAACAGTTAAATGGAGATGAATTATCATATAATAATATTAATGATAGTCAGGCTGCTCTTAATTTAATTCTTGAATTTGAAGAACATGCAGCTACAGCAATTATTAAACATACCAATCCCTGTGGCCTGGCGATTGCTCATTCACCGGTAGTTGCTTTTAGGAAGGCATATGCAGGTGATCCTCAATCAGCTTATGGGAGTATAGTTGCTTTTAATAGAGAAGTTGGAGGTAGCGTGGCCAGGGAGATGATCGGGGGCAGGAAATATATTGAGATAATTCTGGCTCCCTCTTATACTGAAGATGCTGTTGAAGCGTTAGTTGATCGCTGGTCAGATATTAAATTACTTGAATTAGAAGATATGAAACTTGCTGCTAAAAATGATTATGAAATAAAATCTATATCTGGGGGATTCCTTTTACAGGAGAAAGATATTGGAGTTGATGATCTTGCTGATTTAAAACAGGTGGCAGGCCCATATAAAGATAAAGAAATTAAAGAAAAAGAGCTCAAAGAATTATATCTTGCTACTATGGCTGCTAAACATGTAAAATCCAATGCAATAGCCCTGGCTAGAGGCGAGGCAATTGTTGGGATTGGAGCCGGTCAGATGAGTCGAGTTGATGCAGTTAGACTTGCAAGCAAAAAGGCTGCTGGCAGACAGTTTGGGGGGGTATTAGCATCAGATGCTTTTTTCCCCTATCCAGATGCCATTGAGATAGCAGCTGAGAATAATATTAAATCGATTATTCAGCCAGGTGGTTCAATCAGGGATGAAGATGTTATTAAAGCCTGTGATGAACATGGTATTAAAATGTATTTTACAGGTTATCGTCATTTCAAGCATTAAAGTACTTGACTTTAAAATAAAGATTTAATATAATATTCTTAAGTTTAAAATATAATTAAAAGCATTGAAGGGGATAGTAGATTAATTAATAAACTTTTTAGAGAATGGTGTCTTAGGCTGCGAGCACCTGGTTTACAATTAGTTGAAGACCACCCTGGAGTTGATTCTGGGAAAACAGTGATTGTGATTATCAGAATCCGGCTAGCACCCGTTAAAATGGTTGGAGTGGAGGATAGGTGTGTCCTCTAAAATAGAGTGGAACCGTGTGCGAATAATTCGTCCGCCTCTAGTTTTTCTAGAGGTGGGCTTTTTTATTTTATTTAAATTATAAGGAGGGTGATATTAATGGTTCAGATTACATTACCTGATGGTTCAACAAAGAATTATGAAGGTAAAGTTACTGTGGAAGATGTGGCCTATGATATTGGAAGAAGACTGGGTAAAGATGCAGTTGCTGGAATTGTTGATGGTAAAAAAGTTGATACCTATTATGAAATTGATGAAGATGTAGAACTTGCTATAATAACAATTGATTCAGAGGAAGGTCTTGATATTCTAAGGCATACTGCTTCTCATATTATGGCTCAGGCAGTCAAAGAATTATATGATGATGTCAGTATTGCAATTGGTCCTATAATTGATGATGGTTTTTATTATGATTTTGACTTAGAAGAATCAATTTCCAAAGAAGACCTTGATGATATAAAAGAGAAGATGCAGGAGATTATTGATAAGGATTTAGATGTAAGAAAATTTGTTTTGCCAAAAGCAGAGGCAATTCAATTAATGAAGGATAGGAATGAGCCCTATAAGGTTGAGTTGATAGAAGAATTAGAAGATGAAATGATTAGTTTATATCGCCAGGGAGATTTTGTTGATCTCTGCCGGGGCCCACATCTTCCAAGAACCGGTATGGTGGAGGCTTTTGAACTTTTAAATGTTGCCGGTGCCTACTGGCGGGGGGACGAGAATAATGAGATGCTGCAAAGGATTTATGCTACAGCTTTTGCCGATAAGAAAGAACTAGAAGAATTTCTCAAACAGAGAGAAGAGGCTAAAAGGCGGGATCATAATAAACTTGGTCGTAAATTAGATTTATTTATGACTTCTGATCTTGTTGGTCAGGGGCTGCCATTATTAAAACCTAAAGGCGCAAAAGTTATTCAAATCTTGCAGAGATTTATTGAAGATGAAGAGGAAAAGCGAGGATATAAGAGGACTTTAACTCCTTATATGGCCAAAAAAGATCTTTATGAAACTTCAGGTCACTGGCAGCATTATAAAGATGATATGTTTGTGATTGGAGATGAAGAGAAGGATGAAGAGGTTATGGGTATGAGACCGATGACCTGTCCATTCCAGTTTATGATTTATAATTCTAAATTGAGGAGTTATCGAGATCTACCGATTAGATATGCTGAAACTTCGACCCTTTTTAGAAATGAAGCTTCTGGTGAAATGCATGGCTTAATCAGGGTTAGACAGTTTACTATCTCTGAAGGTCATTTAATCTGCACTCCAGAACAACTTGAGGAAGAATTTTTAGGTGTAATTGATTTAGTAAATTATGTTATGGAGACAATTGGGATTGAAGATGATATCTGGTATCGCTACTCCCGATGGGATCCTGAAAATAAAGGCAAGTATATAGATAATCCAGAGGCCTGGGATGATACTCAGGAGAAAATGGAAAATATTTTAGAAAAAATGGATCTTGAGTATGAAGTTGCAGATGGAGAAGCTGCCTTCTACGGACCAAAATTAGATATTCAGTTTAAAAATGTCCATGGCAAAGAGGATACAATTATTACAATCCAGATAGATTTCAGCTTGCCTGAAAGATTTGATATGACCTATATAGATAGCGAAAATGAGAAGCAGAGACCATATATAATTCATAGAACTTCCATTGGTTGTTATGAGAGAACACTTGCTATGTTAATAGAAAAATATGCTGGAGCTTTCCCAACCTGGCTGGCACCTGTTCAGGCTAAAATTATTCCTGTATCCGATGATCAGAATAATTATGCTGATCAGGTTCAGGAAGAATTGGAGAAATATAATATAAGAGTTGAAGTAGATAAGCGTGATGAACAGGTTGGTTATAAGATTCGTGAGGCCCAGGTTGAACAGGTCCCCTATATGTTAATTGTAGGTTCTAGAGAAGAGGAAAGTAATACTGTCTCTGTAAGAGATCGTCGAGAAGGTGATCAGGGACAGGTTGAGCTTCATGAGTTTATTAACAATATTAATAAAGAAATTGCTGAAAAAAATTAATCAGGATTTGTTGTTGACTTAAATAAAAATCTCTGATATACTTTGATTTAGTGACAATAAAGTAGGAGCGCCTGCTTCTCACCAGTAATAGGATTACTGGTTAATAACTACTATTCCAGAACTTATATTAAGTTCTGCCTGGGATTAGAATATCTTCTCAGGAATGTTAGGTAGTATTATTTATGTTTATTTGCGGGCGATCCAGGAATGGGTCCCCGCTTTTTGTTTTCAAATATACTAGGAGGTGGATAAAATCGTAGAAGATTTACGGGTTAACCAGCAGATTAGAGCCCGAGAGGTTAGGTTGATTGATCAAGAGGGTGAGCAGATAGGAATTAAATCCATTGATGAAGCTATGAGAGCTGCGGAAGAAAAAGGCATGGATTTAGTTGAGGTTGCACCTCAGGCTAATCCTCCTGTCTGTCGTATTATGGATTATGGAAAATATAAGTATGAACAGGCCAAAAAGGAGAAAGAGGCCAAAAAGAATCAGAATGTAATGAATGTCAAAGAGGTTCAGATGGGTGTTAAAATTGATGACCATGACTTTGATGTTAAGCTAAAACAGGCAAGAAGATTTTTAAATAATAAGGATAAAGTTAAAGTTAGGCTTAAGTTTAGAGGCCGGGAAATGATGCATCAGGAAATTGGTCATGAATTAATGGAAAGATTAATTGAGGGAACCAAAGATTTAGGTTCCGTTGAAAGCAAGCCCAAAATGGAAGGCCGCAATATGATGATGTTCTTAACACCTGATAGTGATAAGTAATTATTATATAGATTAGGAGGTTTTAATTATGCCTAAAATGAAGACTCATAAAGGAATTAAAAAGAGAGTCAGGAAGACTGGTAAAGGCAAGTTAAAGAGAAAGAAAGCTTTTAATAGTCATTTACAGACTAAAAAGTCAGCTAAAAGAAAGAGAAATTTAAGTAAAGATGTTCTTGTTGATGATACACATAAAAAGAAGTATAAGCATTTATTACCATACGAATAACTTTTGAACTTTATTAGATGAACTGTTCAGATGGAAAGGAGTGAATGTCGATGCCACGTGTAAAAAGAGGAAATAAAGCCAGAAAAAGAAGAAAGAAAGTCTTAAAAAGCGCCAAGGGATTCTTTGGCTCCAGGAGCAAACTTTTCCGTCCTGCAAATGAAGCTGTAATGAAATCTCTTGATTATGCTTATAGAGATAGAAGGCGAAAGAAGAGAGAGTTTCGTCGTCTCTGGATCACCAGAATTAATGCAGCAGCAAGACAGAATGGCCTCTCATATAGTCGTTTTATCAATGGGTTGAAGCAGGCTAATGTAGAGATTGACCGTAAGATTCTTGCTGATATGGCTGTTAATGATAAAGACGGTTTTGCTGAACTAGTAGAGTTAGCTCAGGAACAGTTAGCAGGCTAAAATATTTTATATATCAGGCCTGGAGGTTTCCTCCAGGCCTTTATTCATCTTTTTTAAGGATGAAAGGGGTTTAAAATGAACAGTACTAACTTTGTAAAGTTAAGTAGTAATCAGAATCAAAATATCAAAAGAATTAGAAAGCTAAAGAGGAAAAAATATAGAGATAAGTTTCAGGAGTTTATTTTAGAAGGCAGTCAGATTATTGAGGCAGCAATAGGAATGGCAGGGAATATAAAAGAAGTTTACATATCAAAAGAAGTTTATCAGGAGGATAATATTCAGGAACTGATAAGATTACTGGATAAGCGAGTAGATGTTTATTTGCTAGAAGCAGAATTGTTTGCGGAGATTTCAGAAACTGTAAACAGCCAGGGTATTATTGCAGTTGCTGGAATAAAAGCTTGCAGCTTAGATAGTCTGATTAAATCTAAGGGGCGGTTATTATTACTAGCAGGGGTCCAGGACCCGGGTAATGTCGGTACTTTAATCAGATCAGCTTCAGCAGCGGGTTTTGCTGGAATTATTGCCTTAAAAGGAACTGTTGATATCTATAATCCTAAAGTTATTAGAGCTTCAATGGGCGGTATCTTTGATTTAGAGCTAATTAAAAATATTGAAATAGAAGAGCTTAAGAAAATTTTTAAAGATTCAACTAGAAGGATGATCCTGGCTGAACCAGATGCAGCTAAAACATATTATAAATTTGATTTTAGAGAAAATGATATTTTAGCAATAGGTAATGAGTCAAGGGGAATTTCAGATGAATTATTTGGTCTGGAACACGAGAGTATTTCTATTCCTATAAAGGGAAAGATAGAATCATTAAATGCTGCTATGGCAGGAACTATCTTGATTTTTGAAATGATGAGAAATTTTTAATCTGTTGATAAGGTTATCATTGTTGTCAATTAAATTATCTTATGATATAATTTAATAAATGAATATTAAAAAAATAAATACTTAAAAAGCGGAGAAGGAGAAAGTAGTCGTCAATATTTTTTCAGGGAATAACTGTCTTAGATTGAGAGCAGTTTAAAAATATCCGACTAAATTCACTCTGGAGCTGGAGGCTGAAATCAAGTAGGTTTTCCCAGGAGTTAACCTGTTAAAAATCAACTGAGAGGTCTGTTGTTATTCAGCAGATAATTAGGGTGGTACCGCGAACCTTCGTCCCTTTTTCAGGGGCTTTTTTTTATGGAATAGGTTTTAAATATATTCGGAGGTGGAGATAAATGGATGTAAAAGAAACAATTAATGGAATTTTAGAGGAATTCAAAGAGGAATATTCTCAGGCCAATGACTTAGATACTTTAGAAGAATTAAGAATTAAGTATCTTGGAAAGAAAGGTGAAGTTCAGAAGTTATTTAATAAGATGGGGAGTATTCCTGCAGAAAAAAGGCCAGTATTAGGAAAAGAAGCCAATATCTTAAAACAGAAAATTGAAGCTGATATAACAGAAAAAAAGGAAAAGTTTGAAGCTGAAGCTAAAGCTGAAAAATTAGCTGAAGAGACTATAGATGTTACTCTGCCAGGGAGAACTATAAGACAGGGAGCCAGACATCCTCTCTCAGTTGTGACTGAAGAGTTAGAGGATATCTTTATTGGCTTAGGCTTTGAGATTGCCGAAGGCCCTGAGCTAGAAGATGAATATCATAATTTTGAAGCCTTAAATATTCCTGAAAATCATCCTGCCAGAGATTTACAGGATACCTTATATTTTAATGATAGTTTTTTATTAAGGACCCATACCTCACCTGTTCAGGTAAGAACAATGGAAAATACAGAGCCGCCGATTAGAATTATTGCTCCAGGGAGGGTTTATAGAGCTGATGAATTAGATGCCTCTCATTCTCCTGTATTTCATCAATTAGAGGGTTTAGTTATAGATGAGAACATAACCTTTGGTGATTTAAAGGGAACGATAAGGGCAATGGTCGAAGAAATCTATGGTAAGGAACAGGAAGTTAGATTTCGCCCCAGTTATTTCCCATTCACTGAGCCCAGTGCAGAAGTTGATGTCTCCTGTATAGTCTGTCAGGGTGAAGGTTGCAGTCTCTGTTCAAGGACTGGCTGGCTGGAAATAATGGGTTCTGGGATGGTCCATCCCAATGTTTTAAGAATGTCAGGGATTGATCCAGAAAAATATAGCGGCTTTGCCTTTGGAATGGGAATAGACCGGATAACATTATTGAAATATGGAATTAATGATATTAGATTATTATTTGAAAATGATCGACGTTTCTTAAAACAATTTTAATAAGGCAGGGAGGAGTATAAATTATGCAAGTATCACATAATTGGTTAAACTCATATATAGATTTACCTTATACACCACTTGAACTTGAAAAGAAATTAACTATGGCTGGCCTGGAAGTTGAAAAATTAGAGTTTTTGGGTTCAGGTCTTGAAGATATAATAATTGGTAAGGTTCTTGCTGTAAAGGACCATGAGAATGCTGATAAATTACATGTCTGTCAGGTTGAATGCGGAGAAGATGAAGTTTTTCAGATTGTCTGTGGGGCAGATAATGTAAGGCAAGATTTAAAGGTTCCAGTTGCGTTACCTGGAACTACTTTACCAGGTGGAATGGAAATAGGAGAAGCTAATTTAAGAGGGGTAAAATCCAGAGGAATGATCTGTTCAGCAGATGAGCTTGAGCTTGCTGAAGAGCGACAACCAGGAATTATGGAATTACCTGATGATTTTACTGTTGGGGCAAAATTTATAGATGAATACATGTTAAATGATTATGCTTATAAGTTAG
This sequence comes from Bacillota bacterium, assembly GCA_051745425.1. Lineage (GTDB taxonomy): Bacteria > Bacillota > Halanaerobiia > Halanaerobiales > Halarsenatibacteraceae > Halonatronomonas. The sequence continues at coordinate 10,056 of JBNJEB010000010.1, read as the reverse complement.
ATTTGACTCCTAATTATTCAAGATGTCTGGGAATGTTAGGAATAGCTAGAGAACTTTCTGCCCTGGCCGACGAAGAGTTAGAAATTACTTATCCAGAGTATGACCTGGAATCTGAAGAGGATCTACCTGTAGAAATTGAAATAGAAGATGAGAGTCTCTGCAGTAGATATACAGCAAGACTTATTAAAGGTATTGAGATTGGTCCATCACCTATCTGGATGCAGAGATATTTAAAAGCTGCCGGGATTAGGCCGATAAATAATGTTGTTGATATTACTAATTTTGTTATGCTTGAATATAATCAGCCCCTCCATGCCTTTGATTATGATAAGGTTTCTGGAGATAGGATAATTATTCGAAGAGCTGATAAAAATGAAAAACTAATAACTTTAGATGGACAGAAACGAGAATTAGATGAAGATGTTTTAGTTATTGCAGATGAAAATAAAGCGATAGGGCTTGCTGGAGTCATGGGCGGTGAAGAGACCGAGGTTACTGCTGAGACAGAAAATATTCTCCTTGAAACTGCATCATTTGATCCTGTTAATATTAGAAAAACTGCTCGAAAATTTGCTTTACCTAGCGAATCTTCTCATAGATTTGAAAGAAAGGTTGATATTAAAGCGATTGAAGAAGTATCAGCCCGAACTGCTTATCTCTTTGTAAAATATGCTGGAGCTGAAGTTATAGGAAAGCTCAATGATCAATATCCATCACCTGAAAAAGAATTAGTATTAGACTTAAGACCTGAAAAAGTTAATAGTCATTTAGGTATTGAACTTGATAAAGAAGAGATTGGAGATATGCTTGAAGCCCTGGGTTTTTCTGTTGAAGTTGAAACTGATAAATTAAAAGTAGAGGTTCCATCTTTTAGAACAGATGTTGAGTATCAGGCAGATTTAATTGAAGAGGTAGCCAGAGTTTATGGCTATAATAATATTCCCTATACAAGACCGGCAAGTAAAGGTTCTGGAGGCCGGAATGAAAATCAGAAGAAAGAACTTACCTTAAAAAAATTACTCCAGGGTCAGGGGCTTGATGAAGCCAAAACCTTTAGTCTATGGGCAAGCAATAATAAACTTTTGAAATTACTTCCTGAAGATAAAGCAGTAGCATTAAGATTAAAGAATCCTCTCAGTGAAGCATTTGCTAATTTAAGAACAACTCTTGTGCCTGGTCTGATTGATGTTTTAGCAAGTAATTCTCGCAAACAGGTTAAAGAAATGGCTGTTCATGAAATTGGCAGGATATTTTTTGATACTGGTGATGATAAACCAGGCGAGAAAAATATGCTGGCAATGGCAAGTATGGGTGCTGAAGTTGAAAGTTGGGGTTTAGATGCTCCTGATTTCTTTTATTTAAAAGGGATAATTGAAAACCTATTTAATTATTACAAGTTAGAAGATTATAGCTTTGAAAAGACTGCTTATGAACTTTTTCATCCAGGAAGGGCAGCAAATATCCTGGTAGACGGGGAAGAGCTTGGTATGCTTGGAGAAATTCATCCAGATATTCAGGAGGATGAAGATCTTCCAGAAAGAACCGCAGTTGTCGAGATTAATCTGGATAAATTATTTAACCTTACAGGGAGAGATTTAATAAAGCATGGCCAGATTTCCAGGTATCCATCTACTGCTAGAGATTTAGCTTTAATAGTTTCAGAAGAGGTTACAGCTGGAGCTATAATTGAGAATATAAAAGCTAATTCAGGAGAAATTTTAGAAGACGTTGAGTTATTTGATTATTATAAAGGCAGTCAGATACCTGAAGGCAAAAAATCCCTGGCTTTAAAATTAACCTATCTTGATAAAGATAAGACAATTAAGGAAGAAGATGTTGCTAAAGAGATAGAAAAGGTTATTAAAGAGTTAAAATCTAGATTTGATGTAGAAATTAGAGGTAATTAGGCCTTTTTTGCAGGAGTTTATAGATTTATAATGAATAATATATCTAACTAATAGTTAATTGGGGGATAAAAAGATGGCTCAAGATAAGAAAAATAAATTTAAAATTAATGTTTTAGGTGAGTCGCATACGGTAACAACTGATCAACCCCAGGGATATATTCATGAATTAAGTGATATTATAAACCGGATAGGCTCTGATATCAAAAATGCCTATCCGTATATTCCTAAAAGAAGGTTGAATGCTTTAACTTTAATTAATCTTGCAGATTTAAAGCATAAGGCTGAGAAGAACAAAGATGAGGTCATTAAGGAAAGGGATAGATTAGCTCAAGAAAAAGAGAAATTAGAAGAAGAAGTAAATAGATTGAAACAGGATAATGATGAATTATTAGATCTATTACAGGAGGTCGAATGATAATTGTCTGCTCTATCACTGCTTGATATAATTATCGGTATAATATTATTATTCTTTTTAATTACCGGTTATAATAAAGGTTTTGTGAGGCAGACAGCCACTATTTTAGGGCTTTTAATTTCGGTATATGTCTCTGTTTATTTTTATTTAGATTTTGTGATTTTTCTTGAGCGATTTTTAGATTTATCGCCAACAGTTTTACAGTTTATCAGCTTTGCAATTATTTTTATTGTCTTAAATGTTGTAATTCATTTACTAGGGGAATCATTTAAAGCATTGCTTGATAAATTATATTTAGAAGCAGCTGATAGAGCTGGAGGAATTTTATTTGGCGGGCTTAAAGGTATTGCTTTAGTTTATTTTCTTGTAGTAATTTTAAATCAGATACCAATACCTGAAGTTGAAACAATGGTTAGCAATTCATACCTGGCTCTCTGGTTGCTCGATCTTACCCCTATTTTTCAGGAAGCCTTAAATGATATTTTAAATTAAGACGGCCAGTTAACTGGCCGTCTTATGCAGTCATATAGTTATTTAAATTTTAGGAGGTTTGATATGGAAGATTTAACAGCAAAAGAAGTTGCTGGAATGTTGAATGAACTTGCTGATTTAATGGAAATTAAAGGCGATAATCCATTTAGAATAAGGGCTTATCAGAATGCTGCCAGGGCTATTACCGGTCAGTCAGAGAAATTAATTGATATAGTTAAAGAAGAAAGATTACAGGATATTAAAGGAGTTGGCGAAGGGCTTGCTGGAATAATTACTGAGATTTTTGAGACAGGTAGTTCCAGTCAGTTAGAGGAATTAAAGAGAGAGTTACCGGCAGGTATTTCTGAACTATTAAATATTCCAGGTCTGGGTCCTAAAAGAGCCCACCAGCTATATTACGAACTGGAGATTAATAATATAGATGATTTAAAGATGGCATTAAAGGAAAACCAGGTCCAGACTTTAAAAGGTTTTGGTCCCAAGACAGAAAGTAAGCTGTTAAATGCTTTAAAAGAATATGAGAATTATCAGGGTTTAATGACTATCGGACGGGCTGACAAGATTGCCAAAAGGTTGAAAGAATATTTTAATCAGTCAGATGATTTATGGAAAAAGATGACCTTTGCCGGTAGTTTAAGAAGAAGAAAAGAACTTATTAAAGATATTGATATAATTTTTGTCCCAGCAGATGATAAACTGGAGGAACTTAAAGAATATATAAAAAATTATTCTGAGGTTGAAAAAGTTGAATCGGCAGGTGACACCAAAATAACTTTGCAGTTAGAAAATGGGATAAAGGTTGATTTTAGATTGTTAGAGGCAGAGAGTTTTCCATTTGCCCGGCAGCATTTTACCGGTTCAAAAGAACACAATGTAGTGATTAGAAGGCTTGCCAAGGAAGCTGGCTATATATCCAATGAATATGGTCTCTTTGATAGAGAAACTGATGAGAAAGTTACTGGAATAAATAGTGAAGCTGATATATATGAATTTCTAGGTCTGTCTTATATAATTCCTGAATTGAGAGAGGATAAAGGAGAAATTGAAGCCGCTAGAGAAAATAATTTACCTGAATCAGTTAAATTAGAAGATATTAAAGGCGAACTCCATCTGCATACAAAATATAGTGATGGGGCCTGTTCAATTGAGGAGATGGTTGAAGGAGCGATAGCTGAAGGTTATCAGTATATAGCAATTACAGATCATTCTGAATCACTAAGAATTGCCAGCGGTCTAACAGTTAAAGATCTAGAAGAGCAGGCCGAGGAGATTGCTGAAGTTCAGGAGAAATATCCTGACTTTAAAATACTTTCAGGAATTGAAGTAGACATATTAAGCGATAATAGTCTGGATTTTTCTAATCAGGTGCTTGAGAAACTCGATCTGGTAATAGGCTCGATTCATAGTGGCTTTACTCAATCAGAAGCAGAGATTAATCAGAGAATAATTACAGCAATGGAAAATCCCAATGTTAATATTATTGCCCATCCCAGGGGCAGACTCTTAGGTAGGCGAGAGGCATATCCTGTTGATATGGATAAAATAATTAAAGAAGCTGCCAGAACTGGAACAGCTTTAGAGATAAATGCCTCACCATCTAGACTGGATCTTGATGATCACTATGCGAGAAAGGCAAAAGAGGCTGGAGTTAAACTGGCTATTAATACAGACGCCCATCATACCAGGGAATTAAAGGATATGGAATTGGGGATATCTGTAGCCAGAAGAGGCTGGCTGGAAAAAGATGATATAATCAATACAATGGATTCGGATCAGTTAGTTGATTATTTAAATAATCAGTAGAATGAATTGTTGAGGTGACTTATAAATGCATCATCCAAGTTTAGAAGTTCTGGAATTTAATAAGATAAAAGAGATGGTAGCAGACCAGGCTAAAACTTATCCTGGTAAAGATAAGGTTAGATCACTGGTACCCTTTAAATATAAGGATCAGGTTCAGTATAAATTAAAAGAGGCAGGCCAGGCGGCTGCTTTAATCGAAGAGCTAGGCCGACCTCCGCTATTATGCCCTGAAGCTATACCTGCTATTTTAGAGCGGGCAAAAAAAGAAATTGTCTTGCAAATTAATGAGATAAGTAAAGTAGAAAGACTGATCAGGTCAACAGGTAATACTTTAGGTTATTTTAAAGATTTAGAAGAATTAGAGGAAAAATTTAAGTCTGGTGATAACTTAATTATTGATGGACCGCTACTAAAGTATGCTGAAAACCTGGAACGTCAGGGAGAGTTATTAAATGAAATTAATAAAATAATTGATGAGAATAATGAAATCAAGGATACTGCCAGCAATAAATTGAAAAATATCAGGAATAATATTGATAGTACTGAAAATCAGATCAGGAATAAATTAGATAGTATTATCAGGGATTCTGGCAGACAGAAGATGCTCCAGGATACTATTGTTACCAGAAGAGAAAATAGATTTGTCGTTCCAGTCAAGCAGGAATACAAGAATACTTTTTCAGGGATTATTCATGACCAGTCTTCCAGCGGTTTAACAGTCTTTATGGAACCTGTGGAAGTAGTAAAACTAAATAATAACTTACGAGAACTACAACAGGATGAGAAGGCTGAAATTCAAAGAATTTTAAGGCAATTAACTTTAAAGATTGCTGCCTGTTACAGGCCTTTAAAGAGGAATTTTAGTATTCTAGTTAAAGTCGATGAAATATTTGCTAGAGGTGGATTTTTAAAGGAATATGACGGAACTGTTCCAGCTGTTAATAAGTCTGGATATATCAAGATAGTTCAGGGCCGGCATCCATTATTGGGAGAGCAGGCTGTTCCAATCGATATTCACGTTGGCGGTAAATTTAGAACTTTATTAATCACCGGGCCTAATACCGGTGGTAAGACAGTAGCTTTAAAGACCTTGGGGTTATTTGTATCGCTGGCAGGAAGCGGGATACCAGTTCCTGCTGATGATGGGACCAGGATTTCTATCTTTGATTCTGTTTTTGCTGATATAGGAGATGAACAGAGTATTGAACAGAACTTAAGTACTTTTTCTTCTCATATGAATAAAATTAATATGTTTTTATCTAAAGCCGGATCTGATTCACTGGTTCTGCTGGATGAAATAGGAGCCGGGACAGATCCGAGAGAAGGAGCTGCCCTGGGGATTGCCCTTTTAGATGAATTTAAAGCTAAAAATGCTGTTACTGTGGCGACAACCCATTACAGTCAGTTAAAAAGTTATGCCTATAGCAATGAGGGAGTAGAAAATGCTTCTGTTGAATTTGACCTTGAAAGTTTAAGTCCAACCTATCGATTGATAATGGGAGTTCCTGGGGGCAGTAATGCCTTTGAGATAGCTTTAAGGCTTGGACTACCTGATAAGATTATAGAAGAGGCCAGGACCCTTTTAGACGAGGATGAGCTGGTTGTAGAAGAGATTATTGCCGATTTGAATGACAAAAGGCGTTATTATGAAGAAAAAAATATGGAACTTAAAAAATTAGAGTCTAAATTAAAAATAGAGAAAGAAAATTTAGAGGAAGAAAAGGAAAGATTGCAGGAGGATAGGAAAAAGATCTTAGAAGAGACCAGAGAACAGGCCAGAAAAGAGTTGCGTCAGGCTCAGGCTAAGGCTAAAAGAATTCTATCTGAATTAAAGAATAAGGATTTTGCCAATCGGCCAGAGGTTGATCGGCTTGAGACAGAGATTAATCAGGAGATAAAGGGGATGGAAGAGAAATTTAAAGCCAGTGATGAAGAGGAAGGTAAAGAAGTTAGTCATGATTTTCAGCCCGGGGAAGAGGTTAGGATTAATAGTTTAGCTCAGACCGGAGAGATTATTGAGTTAGATGATTCTAAAAAAGAGGCAACTGTTCAGGCCGGGATTATGCAGGTAACAGTTGATCAGTCAGATCTCTCACCAACTCCTGATGAAGAAAAAGAAGATAAAAAGACTTTTAAGAAGTATCAGGTCAAGAAAAATAAATCTGTTTCCAATAGTCTTGATATCAGAGGTAAGAGATATGAAGAGTCCCAGCAGATAGTTGATAAATATCTTGATGATGCATTTTTAGCAGGTTTAACTGAAGTTGAGATCATTCATGGTAAAGGCAGTGGGGCTTTAAGGGAAGCTGTTGCTGAATTGTTAGAAGAATCTCCCCATGTTAAAAGTTTTAGAACCGGGGGAGAAGGTGAAGGCGGTTTAGGAGTTACGATTGCTAAAATTGGTAAGTAAAAAAAGTTTGTGAAATATTAAAAGAGATACCGGCAGGTAACCGTCGGGTAACCGGCAGGTATCTCTGATTATTTAGTCATCTGATGGTAATAATTTGTCGATTAAACTATCAATTGTATTTCTTCTTTCTTCTCTAGTTTTATCTTCTTCTGATTCATCTGAATCCTCTTCTGTATCTTCTTCTGATTCATCTTCTATTTCAGAATCAGGTTCCAGATCTATATTTTCATCTTCACTGGTATTATCTTCTTCCTGATTATCCTGATCACCAATTGGGAAAAGTTGATCTCTATCTTCATCTTCAGAATCACTTTCAGCAGGCTGGTCAAGAGCATTCCCATCATGTTCACTACAAGTTTCTTCAGGAACTGTTTTAAAAACTAAATCACCATTATCATCCCGTTCTGGAATTCCGGTTTCAGAATCTATTTCAATTAATGGCATTCCCTCCCGGGGTTGATATCTTCCGGAGATAGCCTGTTTGCCTCCCCCTGGTGAACTTGATTGTTGGAAACTAATATCTCCAGGACCTAGCATAATTTTACTATCAACTAAATACTGTCTGGAAACGATATTGTCATCTGGACAATTATCTGTTGCTAATTGCCCGGTAGAACGGTCAATTCTAACAGTTGAAGTTTCGCCAGAATAATTACTGGTACTAGAGGGTGTATTATCTTCTTTGAAAATTTCCTCGATAGCCCTTGGATTATTCCCTTTAGGAAGCTGAGCTGTTATTGGATCTATTTTTAATGAGACTATGTCCTCAGGTCTAGAGAAAGCGGTTTCTGGAATATCTTCAATTGCTTTATCCATAAATTTTCGCCAGATTTGCACAGCATGACCACTACCAATTCTTCCATAATTTGAATAGTTCATTGATCTTGGACTGTCTTCACCTAACCAGACACCTGTTGCCAGCTCTGGAATGAAACCAACAAACCAGGCATCTGTATAACTATTGGTAGTTCCAGTTTTACCTGCAACTTCACGATCAAGATCTGCTCTCCAGCCAGTACCATCTTTTATTACTGATTGAAGCATGCTCAGAATTAAGTAGTTTTCTTCTTCATCAAATACGACTTCTTTATCTGGATTGGCCTCATATAATACATTTCCATCTCGATCCTTAACTTCTTTAATAGCATGTGGTTGAACCCAGACACCATTATTAGCAAATGTACCATAGGCAGAAGTTAACTCTAATGGAGTTACCCCTTTTGTTAATCCGCCTAAAGCCAGAGAAAGATGGTCTTCATAATAATCGGATGAAGAAAATGTTGAGATTCCCATTTCTTCGGCGGTATTAATTGTTGACTCAACTCCGACTTCTTCAATTAAGTTGACTGCTGCCACATTCAAAGAAGAAGATAGAGCCTGTCTTAAGGATACTAAACCATGATACTGATGATTGAAATTTACCGGCCAGATTTCATAATTTGTGTTATCACTTGTCGATGGTCTCGGGATATCCTCAACCAGAGAGGCCGGAGATTTCCCCTGTAAAATTGCTTCTGAATAAACAAATGGTTTAAAAGCAGAACCAGGTTGTCTGGCAGCCTGGGTGGCTCTATTAAACTCACCATCACCCCGTCCACCTATCATAGCTTTGATTTCACCTGATTCAGGTTCAATTGATATTGTTGAAAATTGTGGTTGAATATTTGCTAGTTCTGTTTCTCTATCTATAGAAGGAATAATGCCTTCATCTAAAGCTTCTTGAATACTCTCTTCAGCTTTTTTCTGTTGTTCTAAATTTATAGTTGTGTGAACTTCAAGACCGCCACCATATACAGTTTGAGCTCCAAACATTCTAATAAGCTGGTCTCTCACATAACGGACAAAATAGGGGGCGCTTTCATCAATCTTTCTTCCATCTGAATTTAATTCTATTTCTTTTTCATGGGCTGCATTACGCTGGTCTTCATTTAAATAATCTAATTGATACATTCTATTTAAAACTATACCTCTCCGCCTGACTGCTTCATCCATATTATTATATGGAGAATAATAGTTTGGTGACCTTGTTAATCCTGCAATTAAAGCTGATTCATTAAGTTCTAATTCTGAAACAGATTTTCCAAAATACTGTTTGGAAGCTGCCTCAACTCCATAGGCACTGTGTCCTAGAAAGATTTCATTTAAATACATTTCCAGGATCTCATCTTTTGTATATAATCTTTCAAATTGTAATGCCAGATAGGCTTCCTGTAATTTTCTGTAATAGGTTTTTTCCTGGCTTAACAGAGCACTTCTTGCTAACTGCTGAGTGATTGTACTTCCACCCTGAGCTCTTCTGCCTTCCATTAAGTTAGTAATCAGAGCCCGTCCTATACTGACTAAATCGATCCCATGATGGTCATAAAAATTATGATCTTCAATAGCTATAAAGGCATTTTGTAAACTTTCCGGGATCTGATCAAGTTTTACATACTGACGATTTTCTTGATAAAGACTGTTAATTAAATCTCCCTCGTCACTGTAAATCATAGTCGAGAGACTGCCACCACGATAATCAGAAATATCTGGAGTATCCTGTATTATCCAGGTTAGGCCTCCTAAAAACAAACCTGTAATAAAAAAGAATAATATTAAAATAAATGCGAAAATATATTTTTTACTTGTTTTCTTACTGGAGCTTTTCTGCTCATTTTTCTTTGCAGACAAACCACCCACCTCCTATATCAAATCTATTATAACATAAATATGTTCAACTGACACCCCTTGTTAGTGAAAAATCATTCTGTTATAATTATACCATGTATTAAAAACTATAAAATTTTAATTCAATTGAATATAAGGAGGTGGCTATCTGACTTAAAAGTCAGATACATATTAATGAATATTAAAAAACAGTTAGAAATTTTAACCCAGGGAGTTGCAGATTTAATTACTAAAGAAGAATTAGAGGAGAGATTAAAAGAAGCTGAGCAAGAGAATAGGCCATTAAAAGTTAAGCTTGGCCTTGACCCTTCGGCCCCAGATATCCATTTAGGTCATACAGTTGTATTAAATAAGTTAAAACAATT
>JBNJEB010000009.1:0-28267 GCA_051745425.1 Bacillota bacterium | reverse complement strand
ACAACTTCAGCATCAGGATTCATTTCTAATATTTTATCTTTGACTTCACCTGCTCCAGCGGCGATTCCACAGCTGGCCATGCCAACTTTAATTCTTTTAACCATTGTCAGCTTCCTCCCTCTGGCGATAATCATTTAAAATTTTAAGTAATTTTTTCCTGGTTAAGTTACCATAAACTTTACCATTAATACTAATTACAGGAGCAAGACTGCAACAGCCAAGACAGGCAACAGCATCCATAGAAAAAATACCTTCTTCATCAGTCTCACCATCTTCAATACCTAATTCATCAGTGACCCAATTCAAAACTAAACTTGATCCTTTTATGTGGCAGGCAGTCCCATCACAGACTGAGATCTTATACTTACCTGGTGCTATTCTCTTAAATTGAGTATAAAAACTAACTACTCCTTCAACTTCTACAGGAGCCATGGAAAAAGCATCACTAATCTCTTTAATATCGTTATCTGATATGTAACCTTCTGCTTCCTGTCTCTTCTGAAGAGCCTTAATTAAATTAGACTTATTTTTACCTAACTCTTTTAAATCAGGCACATTAATCATCCTCCTGGTTATTATTCTCTTCACCTGGTAAATCAAATGAAATTACTTTACTAAATTCTCCATCTTCTTTAACAATCTGTTCTAATTTCCCCTCAGCCTGGTCTAATTCCTGTTGACAAAATTTAATCAATTTCAAGCCTTCAGTAAACCTATCCATTGCTTCATCAAGAGAAAGAAGATCATTATCAAGTTCTCTAACTATTACCTCTAACTTATTAATTGCATCTTCAAATGAAAGTTTATCTTTTTCAAGCTTTTCAGTCATTACTGGCCTCCTTAATTTCTCTAACTTCACTTAATAATTGGCCATCTTCTAATAAAGTCTTTATTAAATCACCTTTTTTAAAATTATTAATAGATGAAACAATTTCTGATCTATCACCATCAATTTTTTCAGTAATTGAGTAACCCCGGGATAAAATTTTCAATGGACTTAAGCCATCTAATTTCAAAGAGAGTTTAGCTATCTCATCATACTTATCTTTGAAATAATTTTCTATAGCCCGACTAATATTATCACTAATATTATCAAATTCCTGTCTCTGGTCAGATATTATTAAACCAGGATTCCTCCAGATTCTATTTTTTAAAATAAAATCAAGTTCTTTGCGAGCATCTTTTATCTTTTTATTAATTTTATAATATAACTGTTCACTTAAATTATTAAATCTATTCCTAATACTCACCATATCTTTAACAGCAAGTTCAGCTGCCGCTGATGGAGTAGGTGCTCTTAAATCTGCTGCCAGATCAGCAATAGTAAAATCTGTTTCATGACCCACTCCACTTATTATTGGAGTTTTAGCTCCAACTATCTCCCGGGCTAAAATTTCATTATTAAAGGACCAGAGGTCCTCTAAAGAACCTCCACCCCTTGATATTAATATTAAGTCGATATCATCTCTGTTATCAAGATATCGAAGAGAATCTATAAGCTCTCCTACTGACTCACTCCCCTGAACTCTTGAGGAAGCAACCAGAATAGATACCCTGGCATCTCGCCGGTTTATCACAGAAATAATATCTCTAATTGCTGCTCCACCTGCTGAAGTAACTAAACCAATCTTTTTGGGAAACTCAGGTATCGACTGTTTATTTTCATCAGCAAAAAGACCTTCTTTATCTAATTTGGCTTTAAGTTTTAAAAACTTCTGATATAAATCCCCTTCCCCCTCTTCAGACATAGCTTCAACATATAATTGATATTCACCTCTAGGGACATAGAGATCTATATAACCAAAAGCCCTGACTTTCTTGCCATCTTCAGGCTGAAAATCCAGATTAAAATTGTTACCTTTAAACATCACTGCATTAATCTTGGAATCATCATCTTTTAAACTAAAATACATATGACCTGAACGATGATGATGAAAATTAGAAATTTCTCCAACAACTTCAATCTGATTTAAGATATCATCTTCTTTTAGTAAATTTTTAATATATCTAGTTACTTCTGAAACAGTAAAATATTTAGACTCCATGATACTCCCGGGCTTTAACCGTATTTTTCATTAGCATAGCAATTGTCATCGGACCTACTCCACCAGGAACAGGAGTTATTGCCCCAGCTCTCTCATAAGCAGAATCATATTCAACATCACCGACTAATTCACCATCAATTCTATTAATCCCAACATCAATTACACAGGCACCTTCTTTTACCATATCTCCTGTAATAAAGTTTGGCCTGCCAACAGCAGCCACCAGGATATCTGCGTCAAGAGTTTCTGCTTTTAAATCTTTTGTTCTTGAATGGCAAATAGTTATTGTAGCATTTCTTTCAAGTAGTAAATGAGCAACAGGTTTACCAACTATATTACTTCTTCCAACAATAACAGCATTTTTACCTTCAATGTCTATCCCTTTTCTTTCAATTAACTTAATAATTCCTAGTGGGGTACATGGATCAAATCTTAATAAATCTTTCTGCCCACTGAATAAACGGCCAGTATTTATTGGATGAAAACCATCAACATCTTTACCAGGATCAATTGCTTCAATAACTGCCAGTTCATCAATATGATCAGGCAATGGAAGTTGAACTAGAATTCCATCTATTTTATCATCATTATTTAGCTGATCAACTAAATCAAGAAGTTCTTCCTGACTAATACTAGAATCAACATCATGAAGCTCTGAATGGATACCAATCTCTTCAGCTGCCTTTTCTTTCATACCCACATATGTTTCGGAAGCTGGATTATCACCTACTAATACAACTGCTAATCCAGGGACTCTTCCCTCCTCTTTTTGATCATTGATCTGACTCTTTAATTCTTCTCGAATGTTTTTCGCAATCTGCTTTCCATCAATTACTTTATCCATCTGTTAGCCTCCTAATTATATTTTAATTAAAATTAAAATTTTTAATTCTCGTTACTAAAATATCATCATAAACAAATCTTTTCAAGTTTAAATTTATTCTGATAATAAATAAACTTTCAAAAAGCCTGCATAATGCAGGCCTTTATATCATATCTTTCCTAAAATCCCATTAATAAATGAAGTAGATTTCTCTGAACCATATTCTTTCGCAAGTTCAACTGCCTCATTGATAGCAACTGCCTGAGGAATTTTAGGATTATATTTAATCTCAAAAATAGCCAGTCTCAGAATATTTCTATCAACTCTAGCCATTCTTTTTACCTTCCAGCCGATAGCATTTTCATTTATTAAGCTATCAATATGACTTAAATTATGACAAATTCCCTTTATTAAATCTTGATGATAATTGTCTTCGCTTTCAAAATCAGCAAAAAGATTTAATGGTACGCCTAAATCTTCTATAGTACAATCTCCTTTTAATTTTTCTTTACAATCCAATGAATATAAATATTGTAAAGCTAATTCTCTTTCTTGATGTCGAGAAAGATATTTCATCTAAATATTCACCAACTAACAATTAATTTATTATTAATTAACTAATTTGTCTAAAATTTTAACTATATCTTCATTTAAATTTTCCCTATTACCTATTAAAAATCCTATTACTGTAAAAGTTATTATAACTAATGTTTTAAATACTCCAATTGTAAAGATTAATATAGCCAAAATTAAGCCTATTAAAGCACCAGTAATTTCTGAACTATAATTATAAATAAACTTTATAAATAATTCTTTCAAATCAGTTTTGACTTCAGAGTCATTCATTAATTATCAACCCCCTTTACAAAGAGGCTTATTATTTTTAATTATTCCTACTTTCAAAGTCGTCTAAAAAATCTTTAGCATCAACTTTTTCTTTCTCATTATCATTTTCTTGTTCGTTTTCTTGTTCATTAATTTTGTCATCTTCTTGTTCTTTAATTATATCATCTTGATCATCTAAATTAGATCCTTCTTGGATTATATCTTCATCTTTTTCCTTTTTTATTTTTTCCTTTTTAGATAAAGAATCAACATTATCAATCAAAACTTTTATTTCTGCTAAATCAGTTCCAACTGTCTCTTTTAATCTTCTCTTTATTGTATCTTTTAAATCAGAAATAATATCAGGGATTGAAAGATTTCCTTTTGCTGTAATTATTAGTTCAATATATAATCTATTTTGTCTTGTATCTAAATTAATATTTTTTGTTTCAATACCCTTTTGTTCATTAGTCACAGCTCTTACAATTTTATCAATTGCTTTCAAAGAAATATTAATATCTCCATTTTCTCCAGTTTGTAAAACAGTAGTTTGATCTTTACTTTTTAAAAGAGGATAAATCGCTAATGCTGATACAATGGTCATAACAAGAAAAACAAAACCTAAAATATAATTTTGATAAAGGTCCTGTTCAATTAAACTGATAAAAGATTCTCCTGTTATTCCAAAACTATAAATTGTTAATAATAATGAAATAAACATCAAAAGAACCAGAAGAACTATGAGGACTAACTTATGAATTATTTTCATTTATCTCTTCCTCCTCCTCAATTTTGTCTTCATCAAAATCCACTTCCTCTTTTGGTTCGTTTTTTGAAAAATTAACTCCTTGAACATGAATATTAACTTCTATTACATTTAAATCTGTCATCGCTTCAACAGTTCTTTTGACTTTATCCTGAATTTTCCAGGCTAAATCAGGAATAGAATATTCATACTCAAGTATCAAATAAAGTTCTACCTTAACATTTTTATTGTCTTTTTCAATTTTTACTCCTCTAGATAAATCATTTTTTCCCAGAACATTAGCTAAACCTCTGGCAAATCCACCACTCATTGAATAAACCCCTTCAATTTCAACTACTGTTAGGCTAGCGATGATTCCAATTACATCATCTGATATCCAGATATTGCCTATATTATCAGCGGGCATAATCTCCCCCCTTTTTATAAAATAGGTTTATATTATTTCTTTATTCCTTTAATTAAACTATTTTCATTTTCATATTTCCCTACAATAATTGCACCGACTGTATCCTCATTCTCATCTTTAAAAATACGGCAATAGGTCTTTTCATCATCAACAATAGTATCAGAACTAATATTCTCACCTTCTGATAGAACTCCAATTGAAACAACATTAACATCAGCAACCTTTAACGTATGGGACGGGACAAATCCTGTGAATTCAGCATCCTTACCAACCATTACTTTTCCAGCAACTCTTCCTTCTTCCATTGAAGGAGCCCAGATACCATAAATATTGCTATTATATTCAGCTACATCACCAGCTGCATAAACATCAGGAATATTTGTTGACATCTCATTATCAACAATAACCCCTCTATTTATTTCTAGACCTGAGTCTTCAACTATTTCTGTATTTGGATTAATTCCAGTAGAAAATAGAACTAAATCAGCAGGAATTTTAGTGCCATCAGACAGCTCAACTTCTTCTACATATTCATTGCCAGATATTTTTCCTACTCCTGAATCCAGATAAAAATTAAAGCCATGTTTATCTTCTAAAATTAATTTTAACTTATCCCCTGCAGCACTATCTAACTGTCTTTGTAAAAGATGATCTGCTTTTTCTATAACGGTTACTTCAAGCCCAGCTTTAATCATATTGTAAGCTGATTCAAGTCCTAAAAGGCCTCCTCCAATTACAACTGCTTTCTTACAACTTTCAATATGCTCATAAATTTCCCTCGCATCTTCACCGTTTCTTAAAGCATAAACCCCATCTAAGTCGACTCCATTTATAGGGGGAATAAAACTGCTGGCTCCTTGAGCAAGCAATAACTTATCATAAGAAAATTCTTTTTTATTATCTGTGATTACATATTTTTCTTCAAAATTAACATCAATTACTTTTTCACCTAAAAAAAGTTCTATATCATTTTTTTCAAACCAGTCTCTATCATTAATAATTATATCTTCAACAGATATATCTCCTGAAAGACATTCAATAAGCCTTGGCCTATAATAAAATGGATCTTTCTCTTTACTGATGATAGTAATATCAATATCTTCATCCTTAACCCTATTAATCTCTTTTACCGCTGATATTCCAGCTACACCTGATCCAATCACTAAATATTTCATTTATTACCTCCTTGACAAACCAAAATAATTACGCCCGGCTCAAATATTCACCTGTACGTGTATCAACTTTTATGACTGTACCACTTTCTATAAATAAAGGTACCTGTAACTTTAAACCAGTCTCCAATTCAACTTCTTTAGTCCCACCAGAAACAGTATCCCCTTTAACTGCCGGGGGTGCATAGGTGACCTCTAGCTCAACTGAGGTCGGTAAACTTATATCTATTGGTCTTCCCTCATAGAAAGAAACTTCAATAGTCATATTATCTTTTAAATATTTTATTTTTTCACCTAAAGTCTCTGTATTTAGGAATGTCTGTTCATAATTTTCAACATCCATAAATACATGTTTTTCTCCATCTTTATATAGATACTGCATACTCTTAGTTTCAATATGAGCCTGTTTTATTTTTTCACCGGCTCTAAAAGTTTTATTCATAACATGACCATCAGTTAAGCTTTTTAGCTTAGTTCTAACAAAAGCACCGCCTCTTCCACTCTTAGAATGCTCAAAATTAATAACCTGGTAAATATCATCCTCAAGTTCAATTGTTAAGCCAGTTGAAAAATCATTAGTCGATATCATTAAAAAACCACTCCTATAAATTACTTTTTGCAACTATATTCAATTATAACATTCTTATTAACTTATTTCCAAGATTTAATCAGATAATAATCAATTCTTTATTGCTATTATTTAATGAATTACAACCATTTTCAGTAATCACTAAATCATCTTCAATTCTAACTCCACCCCAATCAGGTATATAAATCCCAGGTTCATCTGTAACAATCATCCCAGGTTTTAAAACTACATCTGAAGTTGTAGATAATCTTGGAGCTTCATGAACTTCAATACCTAGCCCATGACCCAGTCCATGGCCAAAGTTTTCGCCATAACCTGCTTCTTCGATAATTTCTCTGGCAATCTGATCTGCTTCCTGACCGGTCATACCAGGTTTGATTTTATCTATAACTTCAAGATGGGCATTTAAAACAACATTATATATTTCAATTTGTTTTTTATCAGGCTCACCAACCACTATTGTTCTGGTCATATCTGAACAATAACCTTTATAATATGTTCCAAAATCAAGAGTTATAAAATCCCCAGTCTCAATAATCTTATCAGAAGCGACTCCATGAGGCAGTGCTGAACGTTTTCCTGAGGCGATAATAAAATCAAAAGAAGGACCTTCTCCTCCTAATTTTCTCAAATAATATTCCAGTTCAGCAGCTACTTCCCTTTCTTTCATACCTGGCTCTATATATGTAATGATTTTATTAAAGGCTTCTTCTGTTATCTGAATAGCCTCTTTTATAATCTTGATCTCTTTATTATCTTTAATCAACCTAAACTGATTAATCTCATCACTTAATGGAGAATACTCTTTCTCTGAATCTATATCTTTTAATTCCTGATAATGTTTATAACTTAAATCTCCATCTTCAAATCCAATTTTATTTAAATTATGGTCATCTAAAAACTTAATTAAATTTTTATTCTTATTTTTACTTATCTCAATAATTTCAAGGCCTTCAGTCTGCTTTTTAGCCTGGTCAATGTAACGAAAATCTGTTATAAAATAATTGTTAGATTCAGTAATTAAAATTGTCCCTGCTGTTCCAGTAAATCCAGAAAAATAAAAACGATTTTTCTTTGAGCTAATCATCACCGCATCAAGTTCTTTTCTATCTCTAAGCTTTTTTAATTTATTTATTCTTTCCAATTTAATCCCTTCTTTCTTTATTAATTTATTAAAGATCTAATTGCTAGCTTATATCCTTCTTTCCCAAAACCAATAATAACACCGTCACAAGCAGAGGCAGTCAATAAATTTTGCCTGACCTTTTCTCTAGAAGTCACATTAGATAGATGGACTTCAATTACCTGTTTATCAATCGATAGTAAGGCATCCATAATAGCCAGACTGGTATGACTATAAGCTCCGGGGTTTATTATATAGCCAGATGCTTGCTTATAATTATTCTGTAGGAAATTAATAAATTCTCCCTCTGAATTTGTCTGAAAAGATAATAACTCATATCCATTATCTCTGGCTATTTCTGTCAGCTCATGCTCTAATTCCTGAAGACTGGTTTTACCATAATGCTTTTCATCCCTACTGCCTAACCAGTTGAGATTTGGCCCATTTATCATAATTAATTTATTCAATTATATCCCCCTCATTCTAATATCATTTATTATTGCTCTAGCAATTTTATCTGGTTGATTATCTCCGTTTATTTCCCTGCCAATCTTATAATATTTAATTCTATCACTTAATATATTATCTAAATGCTTAATTAAATCTGATTTTTTATTTTTATACTCTTTAATCAAAGGTCTTTCCTTATTTTCATAAAGACGCTCAGCTAATACTTTAACTTTAACATTTAACCAGTAGACCTGACTTTTATTTAAAAAAATCTTTCTATTTTTTTCTGATAAAATTGCCCCACCTCCAGTAGCAATTACCATCTTTTCATTTTTATTGCTACTATAAAGATCATCTATTATTTTCTTTTCCAGGTTTCTAAAATATTTTTCACCATCTAAACTAAAGATATCATTAATTTCTCTACCTGTTTTTTCAACTATTAAAGAATCTGTATCAATAAATTCATAATCTAAACTTTCAGCTATTAATTTACCAACTGTCGATTTTCCAGAGCCCATCATCCCGATTAATGTTACAATCATCTATCTACCTCCATAAATACTATTTCTTGTTTTATTCTCAGATTCCTGCTTAATAGCCCTTAAGATTTAATTTGCTATTAAATAAGGTGTAATAGCAAGAATTAACTGGCCATTACTTTCTTCATAATAATTATTGGAAAATAACCAGCCAAGTAATGGTAAGTTACTTAAAAAGTTATTCTCTTTAATGATCTCTTGCTCTTTAAATTGTTTAAGTCCAGCAATATAATAAGTTTCTCCATGATTTAGTCTTATAATAGTTGAAAGCTCTCTGGTATTAATCGTAGGTATATCATTATAATAACTAATAAAGTTACTTATTTCTGGTTTGATTTCTAAAGTTATTTCCTTATTGTTATTTACTCTGGCAATTATATCAAGAATAATCCCTGTATCAATATATTCATATCCACTAATATTATTATCACTATCATATTTAGGAACTGGAACCCTGTCTCCAATATGCAGTCTGGATGGTTGATTAACCAGAGTCAATAAACTTGGTGAAGCAATAGAACTGATCTTGCCTTTCTCTTCCGCATGATTCAAGAATTTAGACCAGTTGAGATCAAAATTAAAACCATCATTAAAATTATAATCAAATAAAATATTTAACTCCTCAGATGAATTATCTCCGTGCCTGGTATCATCACTGACTTCTAAAACATTAAACTCGACTAAAACCTGCTCAGGCTTAATATCTATTTGTTCTATAACAGATTCAACTCTATTAATTTCATTTCTTTTTCCACTTAAAACTATTTTATTATCTTCAAGAGAATTAATTTTAACTTCAGATAATATAAGAGAAAGTTTGGTTTCTGCTTCTTCAGAATTAATATAATCCAAACAATAAACTCTGTCAATAATTTGATTATTAGCTATATATTCATCAATAAATTTAACGGTTTCTGATATTATAAGATCTTCGCCTCTTAAATATAAAATCCTGTTTACTTCCAACCATTTGTATTCAAGATTTTCAAGATTTGTAATGATATCAGTAATATTGAAATTGATATTATCTGGAATATAGATTATTTCAGAAATATAATTCTTATTTGGATAATCTCTTTTTTGTATAATTAAACTAATAAAATCATTCGCCCTAATTATATCATCTGATTGCCCACTTAAGATTAACTCACCCATTAATTCATTATAGCCCCACTTAATCTCAGGATAATATCGATCAAGCAGGTCGCCCCATCTATTTGACCACTCACCATTATATTTTAAAACTAAAACATCTACTTCAAACTCATCACTCTCATTATTACTTACAGTTTCTTTTAATAATTCAATATCTAAATTACTCCCAATATAATAAACCTGATCTATTAATAAAAATGAATCTCCATTTGCCAGGACAAAATCCTCTAAAATATTTTTCTCCTTAATATCATTAATCTGTACTGTGACTCTGCCTTCAACTCCATCCATAATAAATATATCTAAATTATTAGCCCTTGCAATCAGATAGTAAATATCATGAATCTCTGTATCTACAAAACTTACGTCTCTAGTCTCATTGAATGCCATTGAAGTATTACTGAAAACAAATATTCCTATCATAATTAATAAAAAAATTTTAGCCTGTTTATTTAAAATTTTATTTTTCATTTATTCCTCCCCAATCTTATAAACTTTAAAGTTTTCAATTAATAATAAGCCATTATTATAATAAATTTTATATTTAATATCCTCAATTATCTGTTCCTCATTTAATTTAAAGATAAATGGTTTATCATATAGCTCAATTAAATAGAATATATTGTTTTGACTATTTATAAAACCCTTAAATTTAACATACTCTGGAGGTCCGGTGATATCTAAATCTTTAATTTCTGGATCTTCATTTAATCCTGACTGGTTCTGATAATAATACCTGTCTCCTGAAAAACCATTCTCATGTTGATTCTGTTTATTTGCATTGAATTTTATAAGTCCAGGTCCCGGGTCTTTACCAATCCAATTACTCTTATTCAGTTTAAATTTAATTAAAAACTGAAAAACATTTGCTTCTGGCCAGATTTTAAATTCTAAAATCTCAAAGGCCAGATTATATTTTT
The DNA here is from genome assembly GCA_051745425.1 of Bacillota bacterium. Lineage (GTDB taxonomy): Bacteria > Bacillota > Halanaerobiia > Halanaerobiales > Halarsenatibacteraceae > Halonatronomonas. The sequence continues at coordinate 17,451 of JBNJEB010000009.1, read as the reverse complement.
TTGAAATAATAATAAACAATTTATTTATTGAATATTTATCCCCATAACCTTCAATCAATTGATAATCTAAATCCCTCTTGATATGATTTCCTGTTGTAATAACCAGACCGGCATTATTTAAGTCATTCAAAAAATAATTATTCATATCTAAACTATCTTCCTTTACATATCCATTATCTTTACTTAAGTTAACTAAATTCTCTAACTCCTCTGCTTTAATTGAATTTCTTAAATTATTGTTATTAATATTAACAAGCTGAAGTCTTTTATTCTGCAATTCTTCTTTACTACTAACTAAATTAACACTGCTAAAACTTAAAATTAAAATTAATAGTAGATTAATAATAATCAATTTATTTTTCCTTAGCAAGAAAAGTTTTTTATTCACCGATATCACCTATATTTATCTGCAACAGAAATGAACTGCTTTGCAAAGAACCAACTCTATTGATATTGATATCAAAATTTAACAAACTTAGTTCATTAATTCTCTCATATAAAATCTCATAATTCTCAATACCGATAAGATCACCTCTTATCTCCCAGTTATCTCCACTGAAATATAAAGAATTAATTTCTGCAATATCAGATAATAGATCTTCGAAGATATTATACCAATTATTAATATTAAATCTAATTAAATTTCTATTTAACCATCTTATTTCAGATACTTCTTGTTCACTTAAGATTATTTCATCAATATTCATTAATTGATTATGAGTTTCTTCTAAAGATCTTCTGATAAAATAGTAATTATAGATATTTAAGCTTATGATAAAGATAATTAATAAAATAAAAATTATCTTCTGGGATTGATAACTCAAAATAAAATGCTTATTAATCAAATTTATATCAGTTCCCATATTTTATCATTCCAAACCCAGGTAGTAATAGTGGTGTTATATTTAAAATATTGTTCTTTGTTAAATTTTTATCTTCTATTGTTAAATCTAAATTTTCTATCCGCTTATTAATTTTTTCATTAAATTCAATCAAATTATTGCTTCTATTCCAAAACAAAATTTTACTAATCGGTTTTCTATTAAATTCTCTTATAATATAATTATCGGCCATTTCTATTATTTCATTGATATCTGGAAGTTCTTCTAAATATTTTTTGAGTCTTCGAGAAAAATATAAGTTATTACAATTACCGGCAGTTAAATAAATTTCAGTATTATAAATCTCCAAAAACATAAAATCTCTCCCTGAATTTAAATTATTCATTAATCTCCAGATACTCTCCTGTCGGACTGTAATTCTATTAATAATACCTAAAGTATTATTAAATATATAATGATAATCCTCTATTAAACCTTTATTTGCAATAACAAGAAAAATCCTTTGATTTTCATTATCTTTAGAAAGAATACTATAATCAAAAACAACTTCATCAAAATGATAATTAATTATTCTTTCAACCTCAATTTTTAATGTTTCTCTTAAGTCTGACCTGCTCTGCCTGGGTAAATTAAGATTTTTATAATTAATATTATCTGCCGTAATGCTAAGGTCATAATATTTAGGTTTATGCTTGATTTTTGATTTCATATTTACTATTGCATCTATTAAATAAGAACTTTTAATTATCTGACCGTTTTTTAAGGCACTATATTTAATTGGTTCATTGATAATTTCTTTTAAATAGTACCTATTATTTTTTATTTCTAACCCAATATAATCTAATTCAAAATCATTAATGATTAAAAGCCCTTTATATCTCTTGAAAATCAAAATAAATCTCCCCCTTATTCCAGTGAAAAGACTGTCTGTCCCCTGACTGGTTCTGTAAATTCTAATGTCTTAATACTATTATCTCCATAATTAATAATTTCAATCTTAACAGAATTATTATTATTTAAATTAAATAGTAAATTTACGATATAACTATCTTTATATATCTCTGCTAAATTTTCTGCCAGATAAAAACTTGTTACATAATCTATCTCTCTAACAATATTGTTATTTATTCCATTTAATATATCTGAATAAATTATTAAATAGATGGCAGTACTTTGAAAAACCATCACTAATATTATTATGATAATTAAAATTTTAATCATAATAAAACCCTCTTCATTTAAAAATTTCATAATCAACCACCTCTAAATATTGTTCTCTCCCTAATATATAATTTATTATCATAATCTCTATATGAAATTAACAAATAGTAAAGATTATCCTCCCTTCTTAATTCAAATTTTTCTGGATTACTCAATAGACTATCAACTCTAGTAAAAATTATTTCTCCATTTAAATCTCTGGACTTCTCCCTTCTAAAGCCTAATTCCTTACCATATAAACTATTATAAATTAAATATGAAGTCCATTTTCCATCATGATCTTTAATTTTAATTTCATCTTCATCTGAATTAATATCTCTACTTAAAGCTATATCAGTAGCAATTTTTTCAGATATTATCTCTAACTCAATCCCTCCAATCTCACTGATTATTTTATGATAGAGGCTTAAACTTGAACTAAATAATAAAGAAATAGATAAAAAAATCAATACAGCAATTGTTAGAGCCAATAGAACCTCTAAAAGTAAATAACCTTTATTATTTAAAATATGAATCACTCCTAATTTAACGAAAGAATAAATAGATTACTTCTTTATCAGAATAATTAATTCTTAATTTATACAAAACATAGCTACTAAGCGAATATTCTCTAGTTAGATTAATTTCTATTTTTTCTTTGATTTTTTGATCAATCTCAAAATTAAAATTTAAAAATAAATCTTCTATTTCAGAAATAGAATAATTTTTATCTAAATCAGGAAAGGGGTTTGTCTGGTCAACTAAATATATAATTAACTCATTACCAATATTTAAGCTATTAATATAAAAAATTTTATCCATTTCAACCTCTTCTAATAAATTTATTAAATTTGAATTTATTGCTACAAATATAGTTGAAAAAGTAAATAATAAAATTAATGAGATTATAATTTCTAGAAAAATAAAACCCTTATTATTAAAACTCAAATCTAACTCTCCCCCTATTATTAACAATTAAAAATCCATCACTTCTATTATTTCTCCAGCCAATAGTTTTAGTAGTCGATCCGAGATATTCAGAGAAAGATAAAGTTATTGATTCACCTGTAGCTATTATATTATTATCCTTATCAATCAAATAATATTTTTGCTGAAATCTACCCTTTTTAATAATTATCTCGCTACCATTTTCAGCTTGATAGTAGATCTTATAAGTTACTGGTAATCCGGCTTCAAATTGAAGCCGGACCACCTTTTTAGTTAATAAAGCTTCCTCTCTTGCTAATTGAATCAAGAGATTAGAATAATATAACTGTTCTTCTATATTTCCTTCTCCAAGATAACCACCAAGTGAGATTCCTGAACCTATTAAAATAGCAATAATTAAAATTGTTAATACAACTTCAATTAAATTCATTTAAATACCTGTTGGCTCTGGATCCTCAGGAATTGGCTCATTTCTTTTAATAATAGCAGTGTTTAAACCTGTAGTTTCATAGTAATTCCCGTCAGCATCAGGTTTAGATTTTAATAAATAATCTTTGCCAAGATTTTTTGACTCATAAATATAATTTTCTGGATTCTCAATTTTTAATAGTTCAAACTCAGCCTGACTTTCCGGGTAAAGATAGTTATTATCCATGTATTCTAATTCCAGAAGGTTTTTTATTCCTGACATTTCAAGCTGCACAGATGTAGAATCTGCCTGCTCTCTCACTCCAGCCAGTCCAGGAATAGATATACTGGTTAAGATTCCAATCACCACTAAAACCAATAACATTTCTACTAAAGTAAAACCCTGTTCAGATTTAATAATTTTCATATTAATCTCCTCCATTTTTTAATATTGTAAAAAGCCATTACCAAATATTGACCAGATCGGACTCAACAATAGATACGCCAAAAAACCAATCATTACTGTTAAAATAATTAATATTACTGGTTCAACTAACTGATTTATCCTATTGATATATTGAATCAGACTATACCTGTATATCTCTGCTGAAAACTCAAGACTTTCCACTATTCCACCTGACCTTTCTCCTGCTACCAATAAATTATAAATCCGGTCTTCTAGTTTTAACCACCTCCTTAATGTTTCAATTAAATTTTCGCCCCTGGAGATATCCTCACTTATATTGATTATTCTCTTTTTAATAAATGGATGACCGGATACCTCTGAAGCTATTTTTATAGACTGACTAATCTCAATCCCGGATGAAATCTGGATAGCCAGGCTCATAAAAAATCTATTAAATGCCAGCCAATAAATAATCTTATTATAAATTGGAATCTTTAATTTAAAATATTCCAGCATTTTTATTTTTAAAAGTAATAAATAACCTGATATTATTAGAAATAAAATTAAAAATATTATAAGAAAAAAGTTTGACCTTATAAAATAACCAGTTTCTATTAAAAAATAAGTTGCCTTATTTACATTTAAATCCAATGCATCATATAATACAGTAAATTCTGGTAATAAATAAAGCACTATAAAAGCCAATAAAAAGAAAAATATAGTTATAATAATTACAGGGTAATATAATTTCGCTTTAATCTGATCCTTTTCTTCCTGTTCCCATCTGTAAAATTTATATAAATCTTCTAATATAATCTCAATATTCCCGCTTAAAACTCCAGTAATAAATAAATTTATAAAGAAATCAGGTAAAATATCATTAAATCTTTTAATAGCATTTTCAGGAGATACCCCTCTTTCTAAATCATTTATCAATAATGGGGTTACTCTATTAAATTTTTTTGAATAATGAGTCGATTGACTATATTTAATAGCATCAATTAAGGTATATCCACCCTTGAGATATATATTCCAATTCTTAGCTATTTCTGAAATAGTTCCTGAATTATATCTCATCATAATACCCTTGCCATTTCTGATTTACTGGTAACCCTATTAGCAATTTCTTCTTCAAAATTATCTTTTAAAGTTTTGAAACCAGATTCATAGGCAATATCTAATAATTCTTTTTCATTCAAATTTTTTATTATTCCATCTTTAATAGAATCATTAATTGCAATAATCTCATGAATAGCCTTTCTCCCCCTAAAACCAGTATGGTAACAGTCAAAACAACCTATTCCTCCACATCTTAAACATAACTTCCTTATTAATCTTTGGGAAATTACACCTTTTAAAGTTGAAGCAACTAAATATGAAGGGATCCCCATCTCCAATAATCTTGTTATTGCCCCAATCGAACTATCAGCATGAACAGTACTTAATACCAGATGTCCGGTGAGAGCAGCTCTAGTAGTCATACTTGCAGTTTCATAATCTCTGATCTCTCCAACCATAATAATATCAGGATCCTGTCTCAAAATTGCCCTCAGATATTCCGCAAAACCCTGTCCGGCACTGGTATTAACATATATCTGATTAATACCAGGAATTAATATTTCTACAGGATCTTCTAAGGTTATAATATTTTTATCAGAACTACTTATTTCAGTAATGGTTGCCAGTAAAGTTGTACTCTTTCCACTTCCAGTTGGACCAGTAAATAAAATAATACCATTATTACTTCCAATCAAATTCATATATAATTCTCTATTATATTGATTAAAACCAATCTTATTTAAATCCAAATAGCTTTCCTTATTCCTGATTCTTAAAACTGCTTTTTCCCCTAAAACTGTAGGAATTATAGAAACTCTAATATCATTACTATCAAGCTCTCCTCCGATAATACAGCCCTCTTGAATCTTATTCTTTAATGTAATATCTAAATTAGCTAGATATTTAATTCTAGAAATAATTGATTCTAACATCTCTTTACTGTATTCTAATTTAAGTTGTAACATCCCATCAATCCTATACCGTACTCTGCCATTTAAGCCAATTAATTCTAAATGGATATCACTTACATCATCTTTTTTTGCTTCATCTATCATATTTTTCAAATGATTTATAACCTGACTTCCTCCAAACAAAACTACCAACTCCTATAAAGCAAATTTTATTTCTATTGGAATAGATTTCTATTTCTTCATCAATTGTAAATCTCCTGCATGATTTCCAAAATTTTTATTTATTTACAATAAAAAATCTCGACCAGAATATAATTCCAGTCGAGATAAATAATCTATCGAAGTTTTATACTATTATGCTTTTAAGAAAATTCAGGATAAATGCGGTTATGCTTTAGTCTGACATCGGTCTATATTCGCTTTTGTTTTGTTATAATTTCAGTTTAGTTTCGCCATAAATACCATCTAACAGCTAAATCTGAATCTTATCCAGATAGTTTTATAGATATTTTAATTCAATTCAGCTCCAATAATGCTCCGGGGATGCTCCGGAGTTACTCCGGGATTGCTACGGGATTGCTCCGGGATTGCTCTTAGGTTATTAAAACTTTTCCCTTCAACTGTCTCAAATTAATTTCTCTTTTAAATAAATAAATCTATTTATGCTAAAAATATAATAACTAATAATATTATACCAACAAAAATACTAAAAAGTATATAGCCAGGTAGTGCAACTAACAAAAAATCTTATAATTTATTTTTAAAACAAAATAGTCATTATATAAATCAAAATTGTAAATCAAACAATTTTTCTCTTTCTTTATCATTAAAATCAGGAAACCAGATCCTATCAGCCTCTCTCGCCTGATATAATAACATTTTCTTACCGTCAATATAATCAGCATTAACTTCTTCAGCCTTAATACTCAATTTTGATTTAAAATCTGGATAACTTAAATCGAAAATAAAGCTATCAGTCGTTATATTATTATATCCTGGAAAAGATTTATTACTCCAGCTTAAACCAGTTGAATCAATTATGATCTCTGAATTCTTAAGCACTACCGATATATCATCTCTCGCCCATTCAATAACATTGATTTCCGCTTCGTTCTGAATTTTACTATCAAACTCTGATACCAATTCAATAGCCTTTGTCTTGGTTCTATTCGAGATATAGATTTTATTAAACCCCAGCCTGAGTAATGCAAATAAAACAGCTCTAGCTGCTCCACCGGCACCTAATAATAGGACTGCAGGGAAATTCTGATTGTCAAATCTTTCTTTTAAAATTTCTTTTACAGCTAAATGATCAGTATTATACCCCTTTAGACTATCATCTTCCATAACTTTTATCGTATTGATTGCACCAATTTGAATAGCTGAGTCAGTTAAAGAATCTACATTATTAAATGCTAATTCTTTATAAGGGTTTGTAATATTAACCCCTTTAAAGGAAAAAACAGAAAGGGCTCTAAGTGCTTTTAAAACCTCTTTTTCTTTCAATGAATAAGCCTTATAAAATGCTTGCTGCTCTCTTTTCTGATAAACAGTATTATGAATAAATGGAGATAAACTTTTATTAACATCACTACCAATTAATCCAAGAAAATCTTCGATTTTATAAGCCATTATTAAATATCCTTTACAAGTTCATTTAATTTTTCATTATCTATTATATGAATTTTTCTTTCCTTGATCTTAATTACTTTCTCATCAATTAATTTATTTAATGTTTTAGTTACTGTAACTCTGGAAACTCCTAATAGGTTTGCAATTTCCTGATGAGTTAAAATTATTTCAATCATTATACCTTCATCAACTTTTTGGCCAAAATCTTCAGAAAATCTTATTAATAAATTAGCTAAACGACCTTTAGCATCATGAAAAACTAAATCCCTAACCTGACTTGCCAATAATCTGGTCTTTTTTGATAAAGCCTCAATAATTTTTAATGCTAACCTGGGTTGCTCCATTATTATTTCTTCTAAATCATTCCAGTCTAGAACCATAAGCCTTGCTTTTTCTAAAACTTCAGCAGTTAAAGGATGGGGGTCATGGTCAAATAATGATATTTCACCAAATATATCTCCAGCCTGCAAAATTGTCATTACTTTCTCACGGCCTTCACTGGATAACATGGAAAGTTTAACCTGTCCATCTACTAAAAGGTAAAGCTTTTTTTCACTATCATTTTCAAAAAATATTATCTCACCTCTACGATATTCCTTAAGGTATCCATTCTGACAGATAGATTGAATCTCATCATCATCTAATAGAGAAAATACAGATAAATCTTTCAAACAATTTTTTGTAGGTTCCATTATTCCCTCTCCTTTTCATTGCTATTTTGACATTCTCGACAGTAACCATAAAATTTAATATAATGTTTAATCATTTCAAAATCATATTCTTTAGCTAACCTATCTTCAAATTCAATTAAATCCTCATCATGAAACTCAATTATCTTATTACAATTCATACAAATTAAGTGATGATGATGGTCATCATCCGAGATAAGTTCATAATGCTTATAATCACTTTCAAATTCAAGCATATGAGTAATATTTAATTTGCAAAACAACTCTAAATTACGATAAATAGTTGCTAGACCAACATCTGGATTAATCTTCTTTACTTCATTATATAAGTCTTCTACAGAAAAATGTCTATCTTTATTATTAATTAAAACAGTTAAAATATCTTTTCTTTGAGAAGTTAACTTATAATTGTTTCTTGCAAGTTTTTTATGATATTCCGCTAAAAGATTTTGCAAGATTATCAACTCCTTTAAATACAGGTAAAAAAGTAATAAATAATAAGAATGTAAAAATTTAAAAAAAATAATGTTGACTATTAATGAAAAAAGTATTATAATATCAATTAAGAGATTTTTGTCGAATTATGTTTTAAATTATTTTACAGGAGGAGTTTTCTATGAAATCAACTGGCATTGTAAGAAAAGTAGACGATTTAGGTCGAATGGTTATCCCTATTGAATTAAGAAAAACAATGAACATCGATAAAAAAGATCCTATGGAAATATTTGTCGAAGAGGATAGAATCATACTTAAAAAATATGAACCCGCCTGTATCTTCTGCGGAAGTGCAAAAAATACTTCTGATTTTGAAGGTAAAATTATTTGTCAAAGTTGTATTGACAAAATGCAAAAACAATTAACATAATTAAGATTTTATTTAAGCAGCACCTAGTAATTCTAGGTGCTGTTTAATTTTACCTGGCAAATACATGCCCTCCAATATTTTTAACAATTGGTCTATTAGAAATCCAGGCTAAATTTGTAGCTGTAGAAGGATTATAAAAGAAAATAGACTGATGAGTAGGGTCATAACCTAATAAGGCTGCTTTAGCCGCATCAATAGCATCCTGGTCTGGATATAAATTAGCCTGACCATCTAAAAGCGAACTAAATTGACCCTGTTCAAGAATAACATCTCTAACATTATTCGGAAACCTTTCGTCTTCAACTCGATTAATTATTACAGAACCTATAGCTACTTTACCTTTAGCAATTTCACCTCTAGCCTCAGCATAAATAATTCTTGCCAGCAGCATTATATCATCTCGAGAAACATTTATTTTACTAGAAATATTCTCTGAGTCAGGTAACTGATTCAAAGTTTCTTCATTAACCTCTCCATTTACTTTTAAGTCATTATCCTTTTGAAATCTTCTAAGAGCTTCTTCAGTATTAGGCCCAAATAATCCATCTATCCTTCCTTCATAAACACCAACATCCTGCAATAGTCTTTGCAGTACTGCAACGTCGGCACCCTGGGAACCATTTCTTAATATTCTTTCCCCTAAATGCAGGTTCTGATCTGCCTGAATTTCTTCAGCTGTAACAGCTAGAAACATAAAAAGCATCAGGGCTACACCAAGAAATATCTTAAACTTATTCATATTTTTAATCACTCCTTTTGCATTAAACTCTTACTTCTATCATAAAACAAAGTTTCAAACCAGCGGAAAAATTTAGTCAGGAAAAAATCATTTTTTTCTATTGGTTCAACAAGTATTGTCATAAAACCTGTTAGATTGCCTCCTAAAATATCAGTAAATATTTGATCTCCAATAATTGCAATCTTTTCATTGGGCAATTTTAGATGATTTATTGCCTTATTAAATGCAAACCTAAATGGTTTTGCTGCATACCCATATGCAGGTTTATTAAAATAATCACCTACAAACTCAACCCTCTCTGGGATTGTATTTGAAACAAAAACAATCTCAAAATTTTTATTATCAATTTCACTAATCCAATCTTGAATCACAACTTTTAACTCTTTTGAAGAATAAGCCATAGTTGTATTATCAATATCTATAATAAGTCCTTTAATATTAGAATCTTTTAATAAATTAATATCTATCTCGCTCATACAATTAAAATGATAATCTGGCTGAAAATACTTTTTAATAAAATAAAACATCCTATCACCACAATAAAATCTAATTTAAACTGTCATATTCATCCTCAATAATTTCTACTTTAAATTTTTCTCCTAAATCAGCTAAAACTTCTTTTACAATCTCTCTGGTACCAAAAGTATAGTCTAATACCACCATTCCATCTTTTTTACTATCAAGATTAAGCATGGCAATTCCCTCGTAAGATTTAAAGACCATGTCAACAAAAACAATTTCTTCTGGAGGAATTAATACCTTCATCTTTAGTGTATCATTAATCTGCTTCATTTTCACGCCGCCTAATTATATAATTTTCACTTATCTCTTTAGAAACAGGAATTTTAACGATGCTTTCCGGGTGATTAGCAACCTCTAATTCTTCTCCTTCATTAGAATAAATCCTGTTTACTATCTGTTCAAACGAATCGGCACCTGGTCCAAAAAACTCAACCTTATCACCAATATTAATCTTATTTTTCACCTGCACAATAGCCTGGCCTAATTCAGGTAAATAACCTTTAACAATACCTAAATACTTATAATCTCTAATATATGAGGAAGATGAATAGTTCTGTCCTTCTGCCCCGGGTTTACCTTCATAAAATCCTGTAGTATAAGGCCTATGACTGATTTTATTTAATTGGTTTGCCAGTTCTGGGTCAGTTTGATATTTTTCACCTTCAACTACAATATTATCCAAGGCCTTCCTGTAAACAGAGGTAACTGTTGCAACATAATTTAAACTCTTCATTCTGCCTTCAATTTTCAATGAATCTACCCCTGTATTTATTATTGAAGGCAAATAATCAAATAAATTAAGGTCTTTGGAATTCATTACATAACTGCCTCTATCATTATCATCACTAATTTCCCATAGCTGATCAGGTCTTTTATTTTCAACTAAATTATATTCCCAGCGACATGGTTGGGCACAATTTCCACGGTTAGCATCTCGACCAGTCATATAATTACTTAATAAACAGCGCCCTGAATATGAGATGCACATTGCCCCATGAACAAAGGTTTCAAGTTCTATATCAGTTTTATCTCTAATTTCACTAATTTCAGCAATAGAAAGTTCTCTAGCCAGTATCAATCTTTCCAGGCCATATTCTTCCCAGAACCTGGCAGAAGCCCAGTTAACTGTATTAGCCTGAGTACTTAGATGAATCGGAATATCCAGTCCTGCCTCTCTTATTAAATAAAGTACACCAGGATCTGAAACTATTAAAGCATCTATTTCAATACTACTAATATAATCTAAATAATCTTTTAATTTGTCTAAATCACTATTGTGAGCAATAATATTTAAAGTTAAATATACCTTTTTACCTCTTTGATGGGCATAATTTATGGCAAGTCCAAGTTCTTCTTTTGTAAAATTATCAGCTTTAGCTCTAAGACCAAAACTTTTTCCTGCACAATAAACTGCATCTGCACCATAATCAATAGCAATTTTTAACTTTTCTAAATTACCTGCAGGAGCAAGCAATTCTGGAATTTTCATCTTATTTAACCTCCATATTAACGAAACTCTCTTAATCTTTCCAGATGTTCCTCATAAGTTTTAGTAAATACATGACTTCCATCCGGTCTTGCAAAATAAAATAAATAATCTGATTCTTCAGGTTCAAGAACTGCAGCCAGAGCATCATCTCCTGGACTTGCAATAGGTCCTGGTGGTAATCCCTTATTTATATAAGTATTATATGGCGAATCAACCTCCAGGTGACCATAAAGGACCCTTGAAACCCTCTCCTCTAATATATATTGCACAGTTGCGTCTAACTGTAATCTCATATTCTGAGCCAGTCTATTATAAATAACACCAGCAATTAATGGTTTTTCTTCAGCTAATTTAGCCTCTTTTTCAATCAGAGATGCCATCGTAACATACTGATTTATATTATAAGAATTGTTATTATTTTTAAGTTCATCAAGCCAGTAATTTTCAAATCTATTAATCATAGCATTCAAAATCTCAACTGGTTCCATCTCATAAGAGAAATTATAGGTATCAGGAAATAAAAAACCTTCCTGTTCCCAAATAACCTCTGAACTATCAGGAAAATAATCCCTCATTAAAGAATCTTCATCTAAAGCAGTTAATAATTCTTCCTTATCAAGATGATCAAAACTGGCAAGTCTATCAATTATCTCATCAACAGTAAAACCTTCTGGAATTGTGACTCTATAGCTAGCTGCCTGGCCAGTCACAAGCCGATTAGCAATTTGAAAAAGATCTTCGCCTTCTTGAAATTTATAAGTACCGGCCTGTAAGCTTCCCTGATAATCCTTTATTATAACATAAATTTCAAATAATCTGGCTGACTTGATCCAGCCTTCCTGCTCTAACTGCCTGGCAATAGCTCTCAAAGAACTACCTGATTCTATCACAAATAACTCAGGGTCTTCAGGGTAAGTCGGTTCTGAAAGATAATCAAATTTAAAATAAGCTCCGGCAATTAAAACTGCAATCAATAATAATATGCCAGCTTTCTTCAAAATAGGCGCCTCCAATTCTTATTTAGTTGTTATCATCTGACTGACTGGAATAATAATGCCTGGATGCAGCCTCAAACTCTTTATCATCCTCAATAACAACTAATATATCTTTATCATCTTCTTTTTCTACTCTCATTAATAATGATTCTTCCTCATCTTTTGCCTCAGAAGAAGTTAAAATACAATACTCGTTTCCTTCAAAATCAAATTTATCCTGTAAATAAAATCTATATTCATTATCAGCTTCTTCTAATACTAATTCCTTATTATCAGTATCATACCAATATGTTGGTTCTTTATCTGTATTCGACATTTTAATTTCCTCCCTTTCTATTAGCAAGATAAGTTCTTAAAATTATAGATGCCGCCAGCTTGTCTCTTTTAGCTTTTCTTTTCTCACGGCTTAAATCTCCTGCCAGCATAACTTTTTCAACTTCAGCACTGCTCAGCCTTTCGTCCTGTAAATATACTGGTAGATTTAATTCAGTCTTTAGTTCGGCTACTAAAATCCTGCTTTTCTCAGCTCTTTCTCCTTCAGTACCATTCATATGAAGAGGAAGACCTACAACAACTTCTGTTATATCATTATCTTTAATAATCTCTGCTAAGTCATCTATTAGTTTCTCTCTCGATTCATTGATAATTGTTTTAAATGGTTGAGCAGTAATCCCCAGCCTATCACTTATTGCCAGCCCAACTCTCTTCTGGCCATAATCTATAGCTAATACCCGCAATGGCCTCCTCCTTTATTTCTTATCTTGATCTAAAGCATAACATCCTAATAATACATTATATATTGTGCTTAAATATAATGCAAGTTTAAGAATTTTAAATGGAATATATAAATAAAGACCTGATCAGACATCTTAAAATCTGATCAGGCTAATAATCTAACTATTTTTATTAATATAACTGGAGATTAACTCTTCAAGAATATCATCTCTATCGACTGTTCTTATCATAGTTCTTGCATCTTTATAACTGGTAATATAAGCAGGATCTCCTGAAATCAAATAACCAACAATCTGATTAACAGGATTATATCCTCTCTCTTCAAGGGCATGATATACTCTCTTTAAAATATATCCTGCTTCGCTTACCTCTTCGCTAAGGTCAAAATCAAACTTTACCGTCTGGTCATGATTATTCTTATTAGTCATTTAATCACTTCCCTGCAAAATATTTTAAATAAATTATTGAGAAGCTACTAAGTCTCGAGCTTTTTCTAAAGCTTCCTTTAGTTTTTCTGGCTTGCTTCCACCGGCCTGAGCCATGTCTGGACGACCTCCGCCGCCACCTCCTGTTATTTTTGCAATTTCTCCAACAATATTACCAGCATGAAAACCCGATTTAACTAAATTTTTACTAATTTTGGCTACAAAAAACACTTTATTAGCATTTCGATTGGCTAATATGACAATACCTGAACCTAACTCTTTTACTAGCTCATCAGCAAGATTCCGGATTCCATCCTGATCAAGATCAATTTCTTTAATTATAGTTTTAATCCCATTAATCTCTTCATATTTTTCTGATAAATCACCGGCTTTCGAATCAGCCAGTTGATCCTGCAATGACTTAATTTCTTTTTCTAATTCTTTTTTTGAATTCTTAAGCTGTTCAACTTTATCTGCTATCTCTACAGGTCTGCTCTTTAATAAATCAGCTGCTTTATTAATTATATCTTCCTCTTTTTCAATGTAATCAAGTGCTGCCAGCCCTGTAACTGCCTCAATTCTCCTTACACCAGAAGCAATACTACTCTCCTGATTAATTTTAAAGAGTCCAATTTCTCCAGTTGCCTTAACATGAGTACCTCCACATAATTCTAAACTATAATTACCGGTCTTTACAACTCGAACAGTTTCACCATATTTTTCGCCAAATAATGCCTGGGCCCCCATCTCCTTTGCTTCCTTAATTGAAGTTTCAAATGTCTCAACATTCAAATTATCTACTATTTTTCTGTTAACTTCTCTTTCAACCTGTCTTACATCTTCATTGCTTAATCCTTCAAAGTGAGTGAAATCAAACCTCAATCTTTCAGGCGATACCAGAGAACCAGACTGACTCACATGCTCCCCGAGTTGATTCATTAAAGCCTGATGAAGAAGATGGGTTGCTGTATGATTTCTAGCAGTCGAGCTTCTAAGGTCTTTATCTACAATAGATTCTACCTTATGACCGGTTTTTAATTCTCCACTTTTTTGCCTGACTATATGAATGATTAATCCTGCTCTCTTCTTTACATCTTTTACTTCAGAAGTAGCATTATCAATAACAGAATTAATAATTCCTTTATCACCTAGCTGGCCACCACTTTCTGCATAAAAGGGTGACTTATCAAGAATTATTTCCCCTTTTTGGCCTGGTTTTATACGCTCAACCTCTTCGCCATCAACAATAATAGCTTTAATTTCAGCTTCTGTCTTAAGATTATGGTAACCTATAAAATCTGTAGAACTATCTAATTTAGAAGCCAGTTCCTCATATAAATCATGGGAGGAGGCAAAGCCACCTTCATCTCTTGCATTCCTGGCTCGTTCTCTCTGTTTTGCCATCTCTTCTTTAAAACCTTCTGTATCGACTTCCAAACCGGCTTCAGCCATAATATCTTCAGTTAAATCAAGAGGGAAACCATAAGTATCATATAATTTAAAAGCCTGTTTGCCAGCCAGAACTTTTTCTCCTTTGGCTTCCAATTCTCTTTTAATATCTTCTACAATCTTCATACCCTGATCTAAAGTCTGTAAGAAACTTTCTTCTTCAGACTTAATCACATGCTTTACATGATCAGATCTCTGGCTTAATTCTGGATAACCACCGGCCATCAGTTCATTAACCTTATCAACAAATTTATAGAGAAAAGGCCCTTTAAGATCAATTTTCTGACCATAACGAACAGCTCGTCTTACTAGCCTTCTTAGAACATATCCCCTACCTTCATTTGACGGTAAGGCTCCATCAAAAATTGCTATAGAAACACCTCTTACATGATCAGCAATAACTCGATGGGGCATCTTAGCTTTCCAGTCACCTTTATATTCATAACCTGACTTCTCTGCCACCTTCTTGATCAATGGATAAATTGTATCTATTTCATAATTTGATTTTGTATTCTGTAATACTGAAGCTGTTCTTTCTAAACCCATTCCAGTATCAATATTTTTCTGAGGTAATTCAATATACTCGCCATTTTCAGTATAGTCATACTGGGTAAAGACTAAATTCCAGAGTTCTAAATAACGGTCTCCTTCTCCTCCCAATACATCTTCAGGACCGGTTCCAAATTCAGGTCCCCTATCAATATGAATCTCAGAACAGGGGCCACATGGGCCAGTCCCTATCTGCCAGAAATTATCTTTTTTACCCATCCTAACAATCTTATTTTCTGGAAGCCCAATCTGATCATGCCAGATATCAAAGGCCTCATCATCATCTTTATAAATAGTTATAATCAGTCTATCTTCTGGAAGATCTAAAACATCAGTAACATATTCCCAGCTCCAGGCAATAGCCTCTTCTTTAAAATAATCACCAAATGAGAAATTACCTAACATCTCAAAGAATGTATGATGTCTTGCAGTCCGACCAACATTCTCAATATCATTGGTTCTAATACATTTCTGGCTGGAAACCATTCTTTTAGAAGGAGGTTCTTTACTGCCATTAAAATATGGCTTAAATGGAGCCATACCTGCGTTTATCCAGAGCAGAGTTGGATCATTTTTAGGAACTAAAGGTGCACTATCTGCAACCTTATGACCCTTTTTTGCAAAAAAATCAAGATAAGACTGTCTAATTTCATCAGTTAACATCTTATTTCCCCCTTCTAATCCGAGCATATCTTCTCTTTCCTATCTGAATAACCATACCATCTTCAACTGGAATATCTAAATTTATCTTCTCTACCTTCTCATCATCAATAGTCACAGCACCCTGTTTTATCATTCTTCTTGCCTGACTATTACTATCAAGTAAATCAGTCGCTTCTATTAATCTAACAATCCAGAGCTTGCCATCTTCCAGGTCTTCTTCAGGTATTACAACCTCAGGCATATCTTCAGGCTGCTCGCCCTGAGAAAATACCCTGGTAAATTCTTTAGCTGCCTTCTCAGCTGCTGACCGGTCATGAAATCTCTCAACGACCCAGGCTGCCAGCTCTTTCTTTAGCCCCATTGGATTAACTGATTGATCAGCTAACTCCTTTTTGATCTCAGTTAATCTATCAGGATCAACATCGGTAACTAACTCAAAGTATCTCCCAATTAATTCATCAGGTAAGGACATAACCTTGCCATACATTGTTACTGGATCTTCTTCAATCCCAATATAATTATCTAAACTTTTACTCATCTTTCTGTCTCCATCAAGACCTTCCAGTAATGGCAGCATCATAACCAGCTGGGGCTCCTGGCCATATTCTTTCTGCAAACGACGGCCTACCAGTAAATTAAATCTTTGATCTGTACCTCCTAATTCAATATCTGCCTCCAGGGCAACTGAATCAAAACCCTGCATTAATGGGTAAAAGAATTCATGAATTGAAATTGGTTTATTAGCTTCCATTCTGGTTGCAAAATCTTCTCTCTCAAGCATTCTGGCCACAGTATATTTAGAAGCTAAATTTATAATATCCTCTAAATCTAATTCACCAAGCCAGCTACTATTAAAATGAAGTTTTGTCTTATTCTTATCAAGGACCTTAGAAAACTGCTCCTGATAAGTTTTAGCGTTTTCTTC
>JBNJEB010000008.1:0-28737 GCA_051745425.1 Bacillota bacterium | reverse complement strand
CTTCAGAGATAGATCGAATTTTAAAGGCTACATATATTCATTTTGGGCAGGTTATGATTGAATTTTTCTTGATTGAAAAACTTAATTCTGAAAAGTTTCTTCAAAGAATTCAGATAGAAAATAAGGCTAAGTTTATTGAATTAATTAACTCAGAGCAGGGCATAATCTTTTATACCGCTCATTTTGGGAACTGGGAATGGCTGGCAGCTGTTATAGCAAATTATGATAGTGAATGTCTGTCACTTGCCAAAAAACAGCGGCTAGGAGATCTAGGGGAGAGGATTAACCGTATTCGCAGTAATACCGGGATTAAGACTGCAAGGGTTTCTAATCAAGGACTGATAAAAGTATATAAGAATCTTACAGCCGGTAATTCTACAATGATTTTAGGGGACCAGCATGCCAGTGGTCTGCCCCATGTCATGGATTTTTTTGGTGTGCCAGCCAGTATTCACAGGGGGGCAGTTCGCCTTGCTGCTAAGACCGGGTCAAAGATCATTCCTCTATTTATTTATCGAGAGGGTTTTGCAGAATATAGAGTTGAGCTTCATGAAGAAGTCGAAGTTCCTAAAGGGACTGGCAAGGCTGATGAACCTGAATACCTGGACCCTTTATTGAGAACTACTGAAAAGGGAATTAAGAAATCTCCTGAACAATGGCTCTGGTTCCATAAACGCTGGAAAGTTGATAGAGGTGAAGGCTAAATGAAATCTCTACTTTACATTATTTATAATTTAATCATGTTTTTAGCCACGCTGGTTGTCCTGTTTCCCTATTTTCTCTATTTAACTGTTCAGGGCAGGTTTTTAGAGATTAGAGAAAGGCTGGGCCTTCTAAAGGAACAGCAATTTAAAAAGACCCGTGGCAAGCAGGTTATCTGGGTTCAGGCTGCATCTGTAGGCGAGGTCAGGGTTGCCGAGCAGCTAATTAAAGAACTTAAAGCTGAATCAGAACAGGCTTATTTTTTTATCTTAACTGTTATGACCCCAACAGGAAGGTCACTTGCCATTAAAGATTTAACCGGGGTTGATATTATCTCATATCTTCCCTTTGATTTTTATCCCTTGATAAAATTATTTATTAAAAGACTCCAACCGGACCTCTTATTATTAATAGAGACAGAAATCTGGCCTTCGCTTATTAAGGAAGCTGCAGCTCAGGGTGTCAAAATAGGTTTAGTTAATGGCAGGTTAAGTGATAAAAATTATCCGAACTATAAAAAGTTGAAATTTTTCTTTAAGCCAATTTTAGGCCTGTTTGATAAATTTTATATGCAGAGCCCATCTGATTCCCAAAAGATAATTGAACTTGGGGCCAGTCCTGCCAGTGTAGAAACTATGGCTAATTTAAAGTACGCAGGAGCCCTGGGTTTAGAAGAGTTTGCCGAGGATTTTAGTTTTCCAGATAAAAAGATATTTGTAGCCGGCAGCACCCACTCTCCTGAAGAGAAGGAATTAATAAAAATTTATAAGAATCTTGATAATTCTAGCCAGCCCCTATTTATTCTTGCCCCCAGGCATATTGACAGAACGCCTGAACTAGAAGATTTATTAAAAAATAACTCTATAAAATATCAACTCTGGTCAGAACTTGATACCGCTACTGATTTACAGGCTGATACCGGGATTATTTTAGTAGATACTATTGGTGATTTAACAAAGTTATATTCTCTTGCAGATTTCGCCTTAATCGGTGGTACCCTGGCCGATATAGGGGGCCACAACTTTTTAGAGCCTTTAAGCTATCAGGTCCCTGTCCTGGTTGGACCTCAACAGTCCAACATAAAAAGCCTGCTCAGAGATTTTGAAGAGGGAGCAGGGGTCCATTATTTTAAAAATAATCAAGAGCTGGCCGATAAAATAAATCAGTTCTTATCTGCTGATGCTTTAATTAAACAATCCGGTGAGTCAGGTTATCTTAAACTAAAGGAGAAAGCCAGAGAAATCAATCAACTTACAGATTCTATATTAAAGTTACTCCCTTTTGGGCCTGGAGAAAAGAAACTTTTATTTATTAGATTGAGTGCCATCGGTGATATAGTCCATACTTTACCGGCCCTTTCTTTGATCAAAGAAAAAAGGCCAGATTACAATATCCACTGGCTGGTAGAGGAACTGACAGCCGGTCTGCTGCAGCATCATAAGGGAATAAATCAGGTTAAATTATTACCTAAAAGTAAATGGCGGGGCCAGAATAAGTTATCTCTCCCCTCCAGATTAATTACCTTTAACGACTGGATTAAAAGATTACAGAAAGAGGAATATGACCTGACCTTTGACATTCATGGTCTCTTTAAAAGTGCTCTGCCGGCCTATTTGACTGGGTCAGATCGCACCTATGGTCCAGCCCGGGGTAAAGAAGCAAGCAGTTTATTATACCAGAGAAGATTTTATGGAAATGAGAAGAAGGTTCATCAGATAGAAAAGTATCTCTCAGAAACAGCCAATGCCCTTGGAGTTGAATTAGATAGTAATTATGAAATAGAATATGGGCTTAGCTTGCCCTCTGATTGGTCGGAGAAGATTCCAGAAAGGCTTCTGGAGCAGTCTTTTATTATTATCCACCCAAAGTCCAGCTGGCCCAGTAAAAACTGGTCTTTAGATAGATATTTTAAATTAACAGAGGAATTTCTGAATAAAGGTATAAATATAGTAATAAGTGGTGGTCCAGGAGAAGCCAGTGAATTAGATGCAAAATTTGAACCATTGATCAATAAAAATAGAGCTGAATATCATGATGGCAGAATTTTTAATCTGGCAGGCAGCTTAAGCCTGATCGAACAATTCGGCCTTTCTAAAATATCCAACTTATTTATCGGTGGCGATACAGGTCCCCTCCATTTAGCGGCAGCAGCAGGGACAACCTGTCTGGCCCTGATGGGGCCAACAGATCCCCTTACCCATGGACCATACGGCAGAAAGAATCTGGTAATCCAGAAAAATGAACTGGACTGTATTAACTGCTGGAAAAGAAAATGCCGCTTTAAAACCAATCGGTGTATGGAAGAGATAAGAGTTCAGGAAGTAAAAGAGGCAGCCATTCAGTTATTTTCAAGAAGCCTTACTCATCATGATAAGGAGGAGTTCCAATCAGAGATTTAAAGGAAAAATTCAAAGAAACAGATAGGATTTTGCTTATAAATCTTCTTTATCTTGGCGATCTGGTCTTTTCATTGCCATTATTAAAGGCAATAAAAACTGATAGGCCAGAGCTTGAGCTGGTTTTAGTGGCTAACTCAAATTTTATTGACCTGCCGAGACAGCTTGATTTTATAGATAGAAGTTTAAGCTATAATAAAAACTGGCCTTTAAATAAATCCTTTAGATTTGCTAAAAAATTAAGGAATATGCAGATTCCATTGAGCTTAAATATTCATGGTAATTGGCGGACTGCTCTATTACAGAGACTTATAGCAACTGATTTTAGAGCTGGCTATAATCGTTCTGGCCAGCGCTATTTTTATCATTACCATAAAGCCTGGAAGCCTGAAGGCCGGCATATGGTAGAATATTTTATGGACTGGTTAGCTGATTTAAATATTAAAAGACCGGAAAATATAGAATTACCGGAACCAGGGCCGGTTGAATTATCTCCAGAAAAGCTAAATAGGCTGGGATTAAAGGATAGAGATTATTTAATTTTAAACCCAGGGGGCAGCTGGCCGACAAAGAGATGGCCGGTAGATAGGTTTGCTTCTCTGGCAGATAAATTGCTGGCTGGGACAGATTTAGACCTGGTTTTTACTGGCGGCCCAGCTGATTCTGCAAGGAACAACCAGATTATAGATAAAATTACTGCTGGCCAGGAAAAACGTTTGCATAATACAGCCGGGCAGACTTCAATAGCTGATTTAATGGCTATTATCTCCAGGGCAGAATTTATGGTTAGTGGAGATACCGGGCCGGTACATTTAGCCGCATTATTTAGAACACCGGCTCTTACTATTTTTGGTCCGTCGGATGAGGCTTTATATAGACCCTATGGGCTTAAAAAGGATTATCCGATTATTGCAAACTGGGGATTATACTGTCGCCCCTGCGGCGAGCATGACTGTCCTTTAGGACATCATAAATGTTTGAAAGAGCTGACAGCTGAAGAAGTTTACAGTAAAATTAAGGAGGGTTTTTATGCAGGATTATTTTGAAGTAGATAAATGGAAGATAATTGAGAGAGGCTTTAACCCAGGAGAAAACAGGGTCGCAGAGAGTGTTATGAGTCTCGGCAATGGCCATATGGGGCTTAGAGGAAATTTTGCTGAAAAATATTCAGGGGATTCTCTCCAGGGAACTTATATTGCTGGAGTTTATTACCCTGATAAGACAGTCGTCGGCTGGTGGAAGATAGGTTACCCTGAAAATTTTGCTAAAGTCCTGAATGCCGTTGATTTTATCGGTTTAGGAGTTAAGATTAATGGCCTGGAACTGGACCTTGCCTCTGCCAACTGGCAGCTCGAGGATTTTGAGAGAACTTTAGATATGAAACTTGGCTTACTCCAGAGGAAATTTACTGTTAAAGATAGCAGGGGTCATCAGACTGAAATAATAAGCCGGAGATTTTTAAGTATGGATCAGCGGGAAGTCGGTGTGATAACCTATCAGGTTAAACCCCTAAATCATACTGCCCGACTGGAACTTTCACCCCATCTGGATGGCACTATCACCAATGAAGATGCAAATTATGGGGAGGTCTTCTGGGATGAGGTTGATAAAAAAGCCTTCGAAGAGAATGCCTGCTTAACAATGAAGACAAAAAAGACAGATTATATTGTTGCCTCTGCAGTCAATTATCAATATAGCAAAAAGCCAGTTAATAAAAATTATAATCTTGAGGATAAGTATATTCAGCATACTGCAGAATTTACAGCCGAGCCTGGAGAAGCTGTGAAACTTACCAGATATTTAGGTTTAACAACCAATCGAGATTATGAAGATAGCCTGGTAACTAAAATGGCAGAGGAAATAGCAGAGATGGCATCTGAGATAGGCGAGGCCAAACTATTTGCTGAACATAAAGCAGCCTGGGAGGCTATCTGGGAGGAAAGCGATATTGTAATAGCTGGAGATGATAAAGCCCAGCAGGCTATTAGATTTAATATTTTCCAGCTATATCAGACCTATACCGGCCATGACCCCAGATTAAATATAGGGCCTAAAGGCTTTACCGGCGAAAAATATGGCGGGGCAACTTACTGGGATACAGAGGCCTACTGCCTGCCTTTTTATCTAAATACAGGGGATAATGAAATCGCCAGGAATCTTTTATATTACCGTTATCGCCATTTAGATAAGGCCAAAGAAAATGCAGCAAAACTTGGTTCTAAAGGCGCCCTTTATCCAATGGTCACCATGAACGGTGAGGAATCTCATAACGAATGGGAGATAACCTTTGAAGAGATCCACCGTAATGGCGCCATCGTTCATGCAATCAAAAATTATCTTGATTATACTGGAGATTATCAATATCTCTTTAACTATGGGATAAAAGTTGCAGCTGAAGTAAGTCGATACTGGGCGGATAGAGTTCATTATAATCCCAGGAAAGAAGTCTATATGTTAATTGGTGTAACCGGGCCCAATGAATATGAAAATAATGTCCATAATAACTGGCATACCAATAGAATGGCTGCCTGGACCCTGGAGTTTACCCTTGAATCTCTCAATAGAATGAAAGAGGAAGCACCAGAGCAGTACCAGGAAGTTTTAACTGAACTTGAATTAAAAGCAGAAGAATTAAATAAATGGCAGGATATTATAGATAATCTCTATTATCCAGTAGATAAAGAGCGGGGGATCTTCCTGCAGCAGGATGGATATTTAGATAAAGTCTTAAAACCAGCCTCAGAGATTCCTGAAGAGGAGCTACCTATTCATCAGAACTGGTCCTGGGATAGGATTCTCCGGTCTTGTTATATCAAGCAGGCTGATGTATTACAGGGCTTATATTTTTTACGGGATAAGTATGACCTGGAAACAATTAAAAGTAATTTTGACTTTTATGAGCCGAAGACAGTTCATGAATCATCACTCTCACCCTGTATTCATGCAATTTTAGCCTCTGAACTTGGTTATGAAGAGAAGGCATACCGGTTATATTTAAGAACAGCCAGGCTTGACCTGGATAATTATAATAATGATACAGAAGATGGGCTCCATATTACCAGCATGGCAGGAACCTGGATGTCAATAGTCCATGGCTTTGCAGGTATGAAGATCAAAGATGAAACATTAAGCTTTTCACCATTCATCCCAAAAAACTGGCAGGGTTATTCTTTTCAGCTTAATATCAATAATAGTATTATTTCAGTTAGGGTTGGTGGAGATAAAGTTTCAATTGGGCTGAAGTCAGGGCCGGAGCTGACAGTAAATATCCATCAGAAAGACTTTCAGCTAACAGCAAGCCAGCCAGTTGAGGTGCCCCTTGCTAAATAAACAGACCAGATTACTGCTTCAGGGCTTCCCGCTGGGAGTTGCCAATACCCTGCCAGGTATTAGTGGTGGTACTGTTGCGATTATTCTCTATATTTACGAGCCCCTGCTCAGGGCAATCAAGAAGATTGATTTAAGGTTTCTCATCCCCTTTGGGCTGGGAGCAGCCGGGGGAGCCTTTTTTGGTGCAGTTGTTATGGGCCGGTTATTTAATTTATATACTGCAGCAGTTTATTCGTTTATTGCCGGGATGATTTTAGCTTCAACAAGAGTTACTATTAAAGAGGCCGGAGGTTTTCGTAAAAACAATAAAATCCTTCTAGATATTGCAGCTATCTTATTTGGCTTTGCCCTGGCCTATTATTTTTCTGCCAATCAGACAGCCGCTGCTGTAACTGGCTCGACTGATTATTTTCAGATTTTTATCGGCGGTCTCCTTGGCAGCATGACAATGATCCTGCCTGGTATCAGTGGCGGGACTGTACTTGTAATTCTTGGAGTTTACAGACCAGTGTTGACTGCCATTTCCACCTTTGATATACTTGCCTTAGGAGCATTCGGAATAGGTCTGGTGATAGGCCTGATATTATTTGCCTGGCTGATAAGCTGGCTATTAAAAAGCTTAAGGAGACCTATGATGATGATCTTAAGTGGCCTGATTCTCGGCTCTGTGCCAGCAGTTATTCCTGGCTATTTTGGTCAGCATGAATTATTTTTCTTCCTATTAGGTTTTGTACTGGTTCTGCTCTTTACCATGGTTACTGCCAGGCAGAAAGGAAAGTGATAACTTGGCTGATATATCTTTAACTTCTACCAAATTTTGGACAAGAACGGCAATACTTTTAGCTGCTGCCCTGGCTTTTCAGATGGGTGGATTTCCCCAGCCAGTAACAGGGCCAGCCGTGAATGCAGTTTTGTTAATAGCAGTTGGCTTAATTGGACCCTTAGCGGCAGTTATTATTGGAACCTTTACCCCTATAATTGCTTTTACTAGAGGAATTCTGCCGCCACCACTTGGTCCGATGATTCCAGCAATTGTTTTTGGAAATGCCCTTTATGCAATAATTTTCTTTTTTATCACCTGGAGCAAGAATAGAACTAAACCTGCTACAGCTAAAACTAAAGTTTTTTCTCTCTTTACAATTTTAGCTGTTATTGCTGGCGCTCTGGTTAAATTCTTTATCCTGGCCTGGTCTGTCAACTTTTTGGTTCAGGTGCCAGAACCAGTTGCCCAGATGATGTCTCTTCCCCAGCTTTATACTGCACTGGTAGGAGGTGGTATAGCACTCCTTGTTTTAAAGGCTTTGCCAGCCAGCCTTAAAGTTGAATCGAAAATATTTTAGAGAATGTGAGAAATGTCATAGCCAGTCCGGTTAATATGTCATAAAATATTAGTAGATCAATCAGAATACAGGAGGTTATAAAAAATGGATTATGAAATGTTTTGTTACCAGTGTGAAGAAACAGCTAAAAATGAAGGTTGTACAGTTCAGGGGGTCTGCGGAAAGACAGCAGATACAGCCAATCTTCAGGATTTATTAATTTATGTACTCAAAGGGATTTCTTTTTATGGGGAGAAATTAAGAGAGCTCGGTTCTGATACCGATGAAGAAACCGATGTATTTATCACCAGAGGTTTATTTGCAACAATTACCAATGCCAACTTTGATTCAGATGACTTTGTTCAATTAATTGATGAGGCTCAGGAAGTTAGAGAAAAGGAAGCAGCCAAATTCAATAGATTGTATGAAGAACAGAATGGCTCAGAGTATCAGGGTTCATTGCCACCTCAGGCTACCTGGAAAGGCAGCAGAGACGAATATGAAGATAAAGCCTATGAAGTTGGCGTCCTAACAACAGAAAATGTAGATGTTCGTTCTCTAAGAGAACTTTTAACCTATGGTATTAAAGGTATTTCAGCCTATAAAGACCATGCCTATATATTAGATAAAACTGATAAAGAAATATTCAATTTTATGCAGGAAGGCCTGGCTGCAACTCTAGATGACAGTCTATCTGTCGATGAATTGACCGGTCTTGTCCTTGAATGTGGAGATTATGCAGTTAAGACAATGGCCCTATTAGATGAAGCCAATACCTCAGCCTATGGCCATCCAGAGCCAACTGAAGTCAATATTGGTGTCGGCGACCGCCCAGGTATCTTGGTCAGTGGCCATGACCTTAAAGATTTCGAAGAACTATTAGAGCAGACAAAAGGTACAGGTATTGATATCTATACCCATGGTGAGATGCTACCTGCCAACTCCTATCCAGAATTCAAAAAATATGACCACCTTAAAGGCAATTACGGTGGCTCCTGGTGGAAGCAGAAAGAAGAATTCGAGAAGTTTAATGGTCCAATTCTAATGACAACCAACTGCCTGGTACCACCTAAAGACTCATATAAGGATAGAGTCTTTACAACCGGTGTTGTCGGTTTTGATGGTATGGACCATATTGCCGACCGTCCAGAAGGTGGCAGCAAAGATTTCAGTCCAGTAATTGAGGCTGCTAAAAATGCTGCTCCACCTGAAGAACTTGAAACCGGTACTGTCAATGGCGGTTTTGCCCATAATACAGTGCTATCAATTGCCGATAAGGTTGTTGAAGCCATCCAGAATGGAGATATCAGTCGTTTTGTTGTCATGGGTGGTTGTGACGGCCGCTTAAAGAACCGGGATTATTTCACAGATGTAGCCAAAGAATTACCAGATGATGCAGTAATCCTGACAGCAGGCTGTGCAAAATACCGTTACAATAAACTTGACCTTGGAGATATCGGTGGAATTCCAAGAGTCCTTGATGCCGGTCAGTGCAATGACTCCTATTCACTAGTTGTGATTGCCCAGAAACTGGCAGAAGCTGTTGGAGCAGATGATATCAACGATCTACCGATTTCTTATGATATCGCCTGGTATGAGCAGAAAGCTGTTACCGTCTTACTTGCTCTACTCTCACTTGGAGTCAAGGGGATCAGGCTTGGACCCCGGCTTCCAGCCTTTGTATCAGAAAACGTCTTAAATGTCTTAGTCGATAAGTTTGATATTAAACCTACCGGCGAAGTCAAAGAAGATGTTGAAGCCATGATGGCCGGTAACTAAAAGATAAATTAAGTAATTAATAAAGCCTTCTGCAGTTAATTTCTGCAGGAGGCTTTCTAAGTTAGAGATAGACCTGGCAGTTAGCTGCCGGTTACAACCTCCGTTAAACTGGAATATCTACTTAAAATTTAATCTCTAATTTTTTATTTAAGCTGGTATTTTATAGGTCCGCTTATTAAATAAATTATACATTAAATTTATTAAGCTGTCAGTCAGGTTATTTGCAATTTAAAATATTCATTTAAAAGTTATAACATATTTGACATTGGATGAAGACAGAGGTATAATTAAAAGCAACAATTTGTAATTAAAATATAACTGCTTAATCTCTCTATGAGAGTGGGGGACCCATCCTGGTGAATCAGTAATTTTTTATTGTAGGGCTAAAATTTTTCCCTTCGGTCCGAACCATTTAGCTAACCTCATCAGCAGCGTAAACGGAGGGAAGACTTACAATATTTCAGCATTTTATGATTAATTTTATTGCTGGATATTAAGATTGATTACTGTAGAGGTCTTCTCTGCAGTTTTTTTATTTATATGTTAAAATAGAGGCAGGTGGAAGTATGCGAAAACTATCGAAATCATTGTCAAGTAAAATCTATGCCGGGTTTATTTTAGTAATAATTATATTATTGATGGTCGCTCTCTGGTCTATTAATAATTTTAACCTCTTATCTTCTTCGATCAATAATATTATGGAAGAAAATTATCGCTCGATTCAATCCAGTGAAAATATGATAGAAAACATTGAAAGGCAGGACAGTTCTATCTTATTGATGCTCAGTGGCCAGGAGGAAGAAGGCCTTAATAGATTTCGAAATTATGAACAGGAGTTTTTGAAATGGTTTAGTCGGGCAGAAGATAATATAACTATTGATGGTGAGAGTGAAATCATTAATGAGTTAAATGAAGCCTATACAGAGTACTTAGTAAGATTTGATGAATTTAGAAATCTAGAGGCAGAAGCAAGGCAGCAATATTATAACGAGGTATACTCAGAAGGGTTCTTTAATACAAAAGAAAAAATAAGGGAACTTAGAGGCATTAACCAGGAAGAAATGATTTCAGCCCAGCAGGAAGCAGATTTTAGGGCAAACAGGGCGATGCTTTCGACAGCTTTAATCTCAATCTTAGGTATAATAATTGCAATATTATCAGGGTTTTATCTGACAAATAAGATTCTTTCACCGGTAAATCAGTTGCAAGCTGGAATTCAGAAGGTAGCCTCAAAAAATTTCAAAGAGAAATTACCGGTTAATTCAAATGATGAGATCGGGGAACTAACAGAAGAATTTAATAAGATGATTGATAAATTGCAGGAATACGAAAATTTAAATGTCAGAAAACTTCTTATAGAAAAAGAAAAATCAGAGGCTATTGTAAATCATATTTCAAGTCCATTATTAGTTACTGATTCTGAAAATGATCTGATTTTATTTAATCAGGAAAGCAAGCTGCTTTTCGACCTTGAGGAAGAGGATTTAAATAAGCATTTTCTGGAAGCAATAAATAATCAGGAACTCTTTGACTGTATTTTAGGGGAAAAAGATTGCAATAAAAATGAATCAGGAAATCCAGTTTTAGAACTTGAAAGAGGCGATACAACTGGATATTATAAAATACTTAATAAGAAAGTTTATGAGGATGATAAGCCAGAAATTGATGATAACCTAAAGTTTTCAGTTACTCTCCTAGAAGATATTACCAGATTAAAAGAAATCGATCAGCTGAAATCGGATTTTATTTCAACTGTTTCCCATGAATTCAGGACACCACTAACTTCAATAACAATGGCATTAAATATGTTAATAGATGAAGATGTTGGGTCTGTTAATTCTGAGCAGGAAGAATTATTGCAAAACTCATTAGATGATTGCGACCGATTAACTAATCTGGTTGAAGACCTGCTGGATCTATCAAAAATGGAATCTGGAAAAATTGAATTAGATATTAGACCGATTAATTTAAAGAAATTAACCCAGAATACAATTAAACATTTTAAAGAACAGGCTGAAGAAAAATCAATAAAGCTTTATGTTGATGAAATGCCAGATGATTTGAAAGTCGAAGTAGACCCTAATAAAATTAGCTGGGTAATTTCGAATTTAGTCAGTAATGCCCTCCGGTACACAGAGGCAGATGATGAGATCAAGGTTTCTGCTTCCCAGAGAGGAAAATCGGTTTATGTTGAAGTTTTTGATACTGGCATGGGGATTAAAAAATCTGATTTAAACAGGGTTTTTGAAAAATTCTATCGGAGTGATAATAATGAGGCCAAGACCGGTTCAGGTTTAGGACTGGCAATTGTCAAGGAAATAATTACCGCCCATAATGGGAGAATCTGGGTTGACAGCAAGCAGGGTAGCTGGACCAAATTTACCTTTTCACTTCCAATGGCCAAAAGCAAAAAAACTATAGACAGGGAAGATAAAGATGAGTAAAAGTATATTAATTATTGAAGATGAAAAAAATATAATGTTAGTCTACTCTCGATTACTGGATAAAAAGGGGTATAGGGTCCTGACAGCCGAGGATGGCTTAAAGGGATTGGAACTGGCCCAGGAGGAATTACCAGATTTAATTCTGCTGGATCTAGTTTTGCCAAAACTTGATGGCTTTAAAATTCTTTCCACTCTTAAAGAAGATGACGAGACCAGCAAGATTCCAGTAATAATTATCTCTGCCCGCTCGGATAAAGAAAGTATTGAGACTACATTAAAAGCCGGAGCAGAAAATTTTTTAGTAAAACCTGTTCAGAAAAAGGAGCTTCTAGAGCAGATAAAAAAATATATTTAATTAGAGGTGAATAAAATGGATGAAAATAAATTACTTATTATAGACGATGAAGAAAATATCAGGAAGATGCTTAAACAGTCTCTGGAAACAGATGGTTACAGGATTGACCTTGCCTTAAATGGTGAGGAGGGTTTTGAAAAAGTAAAGGAAGCCAATTATGACCTTATTCTCCTTGATTTAAATTTACCAGGTATGGATGGGATTGAGGTTTTAGAAAAACTTAGAGAAAATGATATTTCTACCCCGGTTTTAATTGTTACCGGGTATGGAAGTGTTGACAGCGCTGTTAAAGTTATGAAATTAGGAGCTATAGATTATTTGCAAAAGCCCTTTAATCCTAAAGATATCAAAGAACAGGTCCGGCAGATCCTTCAAAGAAAGGGATTTGATAATGAAGGCGGGGACCATACTGATTATGATTCTTTAATAATTCGGGCCAAGGCTGCAATTAATCAGCGGGATTTTTCACTTGCGGAAGATCTTTTGCAAAAGGCTAACAATATAAAAACTGAAAGACCTGAACCCTTTAACCTTTTAGGGGTGCTGTCAGAAATCAGGGGTGAATCCAGCCAGGCAACAAAAATGTACAGGGCAGCTTTAGATATAGATCCAACCTATAAACCTGCCCAGGAAAATCTTGAAAGATCCAGTGATTTCAGCAGTCGTCCTGATGATGCTAACTTAGGTGAAGATATCAAAGGCCAGGAGGAATAGAAATGTTTATAGTAATAATTGGTTGTGGAAGAACAGGTTCCAGACTGGCCGGTCATTTATCCTCGGCTGGCCACGATTTAGTTGTAGTTGACCAGGATGAGTCTGCCTTTGAAGATTTACCAGTTGAATTTTCCGGGTTTGAAATTACCGGCAATGCCCTTATGCATAAAACTTTAGAGGAAGCCCGTCTGGAAACAGCGGATTTATGTATTATTGCTACTCATAAAGATAAAGTTAATTTTATGATAAGTCAGTTACTTAAAAATAAATATCCAGATATAGAGATTATCGTTAAGGGGATAGAGCCCAAATTAGTTGATATATATGACAGGGATAAAGTTACTGTTTTTTCAGAGAAAGATATTTTAGTCGATAAGATATTTGATTCAATTGTATTCAATTCAACTAAAGATGATGAGGTGTCAGTATAATGAAGCTTTTGATTGTTGGGGGAGACGAATTAGTATATCATTTAAGCAGGAGACTGATTTCTAAAGGGTTTGATTTAACTATAATTAATAAAGACTCAGATTATAGCAGAGAGCTTGCCAGAAATTTAAATGCAACGATTGTCTGTGGAGATGCAACCGATCCTGATGTTTTAGAGGATGCAAATATCCGAGAAGTAGATATGCTGGCAGCATTAACCCATAAAGACCAGGATAATTTATTGATCTGTCGGCTGGCCCAAAAATATTATCAGGTTCCAAGAACTGCAGCAGTTGTTAATGACCCTGATAATCAGGTGATCTTTAATAATTTAGAGATTGATTCATTATTTAATGTAACAGCTCTACTTGGTTCATTATTAGAACAGAACATTTCCCATGAAGAAGTTACCAATCTATTTATGATTGAAGAGGGAAATTTATCTGTAACTAAATGCCTGATACCGGAAGGAGCACCAGCTGATGGCAAGACATTAAAGGAATTAGCTCTTCCTTTAAGCATAATATTAGGAGGGATTTTAAGGGATGGAGAAGTCTTAATCCCCCGGGGTGGAACAAAGATAAAATCAGGGGATAAGGTAATTATTATCTCTCTGCCATCAGAACAGGGAGAAGCCATTCAGGCTTTAAGAGGTGAAGAATAATGCCTGCTATCACCTATTTAAAGAAGAAATACAGTCAAATATTTTATTATAGCGGTTTATTAATTTTCTTTTCAAGTTTTGCATTTTTCACACCATTAATAAGCCTTATTTTTTATCCTGAAGAACTAAATTTATTTCTGAATTTTCTACCATCGATCATCTTATGTCTGGTTATCGGTGGGGGTTTGTATCTTGGTTTTAAAAAAAGAACAGATAGCATCCAGCTTTCCACTAAAGAAGGAGGTATAGTTGTTGTCTTTAGCTGGGTTATATTAATTTTGCTTTCAACAATACCTTTTATCTTAGGCATGGGCTTGAATTTTACTCAGGCAACCTTTGAAGCTGTCAGCGGCTGGACAACTACTGGACTCAGTGTAGTTACAGAATCAGAAACCCCGGCAATCTTTTTGCTCTGGAGAAGCCTTATGCAATTCTTTGGTGGGGCAGGGATTACTGTTATTGCCCTGTCTGCTATCTTACCAGTTAATAATTTGAGTTTATATCGGGCAGAGGCTAGAAGTGATAAATTATTGCCCCATGTTAAGAAATCGACGAGATTAATAGTAAAATTATATTCAGCATTTACTATTATTGGTATTATTGCTTATATTATCTTCGGAGTCGAACCTTTTAGTGCCATCAATCATTCAATGGCTGCCCTTTCAACTGGTGGTTTTTCAATTTATGGAGGAAGTATAGGCCATTATGATAGCCCAATGATTGAATTTATTACTATTGTATTGATGCTGGCCGGAACAATAAACTTTGCAACCCATTATACATTAGTTAAAGGTGAATTTAAGAAATTTTTTAAGAATGCAGAAATTAAGGTAATGATATGGTTATCAGCAATCTTTTTATCATTTTATACTTTTATAATCAGGCCTGGCGAAACATTTAACTGGTTAAGTGAGCTTCGGGTTTCAGCTTTTCAGGTTCTTTCAGCTTTATCAACTACTGGTTTTTCAACAATAGACTTTAATGACTGGTCACCTCTGGGAGTATTTTTAATAATTATTTTAATGTTAATAGGAGGGGGCACAGGTTCAACAGCCGGTGGTATTAAGCAGTTTAGAATTTATTTAGCATTTAAATCAGTTATCTGGACTATTAGAGATGAATTTTTACCTAGAAGATCTGTCAGGGAAGATTATCTCTGGCGGGGAGAAAATAAGGTTTATATTAAACCTGCTCATTTAAAAGAAGCTTTTATTTATATCTTTATGTATTTTGTTACTTTTTTAATTGGGACAGCATTTTTTATTCAGGCAGGTTATTCGATTGGAGATAGCATGTTTGAATTTGCCTCTACCTTAGGGACTGTCGGCTTATCAATAGGTATCAGTGGACCTGATTTACCAGGCCATTTATTATGGGTTCAGTCTTTTGGAATGTTCCTTGGAAGACTGGAATTTTTAATTATAATATTTTCTATTAGCAAGATATTTAAAGATCTGAAAGTTAGAATAGGGGGTCATTAAAAAATGTCAGAAAAAAATATTCAGACAGAGGAAGAACTTGTTAAAGCTTTAGGTTTAACTGAAGCCTTAACTATCGGGATTGGAGTTATGATTGGTGCTGGTATCTTTATTTTACCCCGTTTTGCCATAGGCAATGCAGGTCCGGCAGCTATTTTTTCATACATACTTGCTGGTGTAATAGCAATGATTTCAGCAGCCAGCACAGCAGAGGTCGCCACAGGTATGCCTAAAAGTGGAGGCTTGTATTATTTTATTTCCAGAGCCTTAGGTACTTTCTGGGGGACTATTGCCGGGGTGGCTCTCTGGTTAAGTCTTTCATTTGCGGTGGCATTTTACTTGCAGGGCTTTGGCGAATATCTGGCTATGTTACTGCCGTTTCAGGCAAATCATATTGCTATAGCCTTAATAGTTGGAGTTATGTTTGTGGTAATAAATTACCGGGGGGTTAAAGAAAGCGGGACAACCCAGAATTTAATAACTGCAATTTTACTTGCTATTTTAGTGGGTTTTATTGGCTGGGGAGCATTTAATGTAGATACAACCAGGTTAACCCCCTTCTTTCCTTACGGTGGTGGAGAGATTCTTCCAGTTACAGCCTTGGTATTTGTTTCATTTATTGGATTTGGTGAGATCGCTGCTGTTGCCGAGGAAGTTAAAGATCCAGGTAAAAATCTGCCTCTGGCTCTTTTTGGTTCAGTAATAATTCCAACTGTTTTATATGTCGCAGTAATTTTAGTTGCAGCAGGAATCCTGCCACTGGAGGGTATCATAGATCTTGAAGCTCCTATTGTAGAAGCAGCCAGGGTTTTTGCAGGTGCTTTTGGCGCTCTAGCTGTTACCTTTGGGGCATTGATGGCTACTGCTTCTTCGGCTAACGCCTCTGTATTGGCCTCATCTCGGATTAGTTTTGCCATGGGTAGAGATAAAATTTTACCTGGTTTTTTCAATGATATACATGAAAAGCATTTAACACCTTCAAAAGCGATTCTGCTAACAGGTGGAATTACGATATTTTTAGTACTGGTGGCTGACGTTGAAAGTTTATCAGGTTCAGCCGGGGTATTAACCCTTGTAAATTATGCTCTGGTTAATGTAGCTGTAATAGTATTGAGAATGAGACCTCCTGAAGATTACCGGCCCGATTATACTACTCCAGGCTATCCCTATTTACAGGTAATTGGAGCAGTTTCGTCTGTAGGAATAATTTTTCTGGCTGATAGGTCTTCTCAAATTAGTGCAGCTCTCTTATTAGGGTTAAGTCTGGTCTGGTATTTTATTTATAGCAAGAAAAAGTCAACAGTTCAGGGAATATCAGAAAAGATAAACTGGAAAGAAGAATATTCTTTTATTAATACACCTGATAATTTAACCCCTGTTTTACCATCATTTAAAACAGAAACTATTGAAAGAAAACCAGAAATTGCTCCCTATCATTTATTGACTGCAGTTGCTAATCCAGCCAGCGGTCGTTCTTTATTAAATATAAGTAATAAAATGCTTGAAAGAGCCAATATTGATTCAGAAATATCTGTCTTAAATATTATAGAAATACCTGAACAACTATCACTTCAAGTCGCAAGAGAAGATGAAGATTTATTTGAGAGAAGAAAGAAAAACCAGAGAGATTTATTTGATTTAAGCCAGGAGCTATCGGCCGAGACAGGTAATATTATTAATCCCAGGATTAAATATTCCAGGAATAAGTATGATACAATGCATCAGATGATCGTTAATGAAAATGTCGACTTTTTGATGTTAGGCTGGCAGGATAACATGAATATATCTAAAATTTCCAGAAGTTTAGTTGGCCAGATGGTTAGGAAGGCTCCATGTAAAGTAGGGGTTTTTAAGAATAGAGATTTAAAAGAAATTCAAAGGGTAATAGTACCGTTTAGAGGAAGTGAACATGCCGCCTTTGGTTTAGATCTTGCCGGTGATTTTTGCAGTAAAGATGATGCTATCGTAACAGTATTAAGGGTTATTAAACCTGGCAAAGATAAAGAAGTAGAATATAATTTTGCTAAATCCGAGGTAGAAAAAGTATTTACCAAGGATAGAGATATAAATTATGAAATTAAAGTTGTGGAAAATGATGTTGTTGCAGATGGTATAATTCAAGAAACAAATAGTAATGATTATGACCTATTGATTATTGGAGCTTCCAAGGAATGGCGAGTTAAAAATATCTTATTTGGCTCAATACCAGATGTTGTTGCCGATAATGTTGACTGTTCTGTTTTAATGGTTAGAACCTTTGGGGCTAAAATTTCAAAAGAAGTGAAGAAATTTACCGAGAAGGAAGATAAAAATATCTATGAAAGTGATGAGCCTGAAAAGATATAAGAAATTGTTTTTTCTGGCAGCTTGATGGTATAATAAGTAAAAAGAAGGCAGGAGGCGATAATTAATGAAATTAATTGTAATTGGTGGAGTTGCTTCAGGAACAAGTGCAGCGGCCCGGGCAACAAGAGTGAATCCTGATGTTGAAGTTACCTTATATGAAAAAGATGATGATATTTCCTATGCAGGCTGTGGACTTCCCTATTATATTTCCGGGGTTATTGAAGAACGGAGCAGTGTTATTATAAATTCTCCTGAAAAATTTTCAGATAAATATGGCATCAATTTAAAGTCTTCCCATGAAGTCACTAAAATCGATCCTGAAAATAAAAAGATTTATTATAAAGATTTAGTAAATGATCAGGAGGGAACTGATAGTTATGATAGTTTAATCATTGCCACAGGGGCTGAACCGATAATGCCTCCAATACCAGGGATTGAGCTTGAGAATATAGTTCCTTTAAGGACAGTAGACCATGCTGACCGCCATAGAAGAATTGCAACAAATTCAGGGGTCAATCGAGTAACAATAGTTGGAGCCGGCCTGATTGGGATGGAGATGTCAGAAGCCTATACTGAGCTCGGGCTTGAAGTTACAATTGTAGAAAAACAGGAGCATATTTTACCGTTAATTAATAGTGAGCTATCTGAAAAAGTAGAAAACCATTGTAGAGAAAAAGGGGTTGATTTTTATCTCGGCCAGGGAGTTACTGAATTTAAGGGAGAAGGTAAAGTTGAAAAAGTAGTCCTTGATTCAGGCAAAGAACTTGCAACAGACATGGTTTTAATGGCGATTGGCGTCCGTCCAGTCTCTGGTCTGGCTGCAGAGGCAGGGGTTGAATTAGGAGTAAAGGATTCTATAAAAGTCAATGGCTACATGGAGACTAATCTTGATGATATCTGGGCCTGTGGTGATTGTGTCCAGTCTGTTAACTTAGTTAGTGGCCATCCAGCCTGGGTTCCTCTAGGCTCGACTGCCAATAAACAGGGCCGGGTAGCCGGGGAAAATGCCGTTGGTGGCGATAATTTCCATCGAGGTATTTTAGGCACTGGTATTACCAAAGTCTTTGATTACTGTGTTGCAACGACCGGGATCAAAGAAGCTGAGGCAGAGTCGGCTGGCTTCGAGCCATTCTCGATTATGATTAAAGCGCCCAATCATTCCGGTTATTATCCAGGATTTGAGTACTTCAGTTTAAGAGGTATTTTTGATAAAAAGACAGGCAGAATCCTGGGAGCAGAAGGTGTCGGCCGGAGCGGGGTAGATAAACGGATGGATGTTCTGGCGACTGCAATCTATGCCGAGCAGACCGCCGATGATCTCTTCCAGATTGATCTTGGCTATGCTCCTCCCTATTCAGTTCCCAAGGATCCAGTTGCAATTTTAGGCATGCTTGCAAAAAAGAAAATATAATTTAAAGAAGCGGGCCACATTTAAGAGGTGGCCCGCTTTAAGCTGCTTTATTAAAAGCTCAAATCTAGTTTAGATCAAATTGGGCCAGAATATTTTCATATTCCATATAGCCAATGACCCGGTCTATTACAGTTCCGTCTTTATCTATAAATAGATTGGTTGGTACAGCTCTTACCAGGTATTCTCTGCCGACGGTCTGATTTTCATCTATTAAAACCATGAAATCTTCAAACTCATTTTCAGTCATAAATTCATTAATTGTGCCCTGATCTTCTCCAAAATTAACTGCCAGTACTTTGACATCATCAGGATAACCTGTCTGAAGATCTTCTAAATAGGGGAGTTCAGCCAGACAGTTTGGACACCAGGTTGTCCAGAAGTTAATCATAACATATTGATCTCTATAATCAGACAGGCTGACTTCTTCTCCTTCTAGATTGGTCAGGGTAAAATCAGGAGCTAGCTGGCCTGGTTCAATGCCTTCTTCAACTTCATTTTCTTCAGCAAATAAATTCTGGTTGATCAAAAAACCGCCAGCAAAGACTATTACCAGGAGACTGGCAATGATAAGTTTTCTTTTATTACTTTTTAATAGATTCATAGTTGCACATCCTTTTATAATATATTTGGTAAAACCTTCTAAATTTGTAGGTTGGTTAAGCTGGCAAACTTACCGGTAAAAATTAAGATCCCAACAATAATTAATAAAATTCCGCTAATTTTTTTGACCCAGGGGAGATAGGGGTTCAATCTTTTTATTTTACTTAACCAGTAATCGAGAAATAAGGCGGCCAGTAAAAATGGTATGCTGAGCCCGATTGAATAGGCTGTCATCATAATAAATCCAGATGCTATATTCCCGCTGCTGCCAGCAAAGACCAGAATAGTGCCTAGAACCGGACCGATACATGGTGTCCAGGCCAGGGCAATTACCAGGCCAAAGATAAATGCCTTTAGATTACCAGTAATTCCAGCAGGTATCTTACTCTGGAGATTAATATTAAGAAATGGGAGATTAAAAGCGCCTATTGTATGGAGACCAAATAAAATAATTATAATGCCACCGAATCTTGAGAGCTCAAACTGTCTTCTCAATAAAAATTGGCCGATCCAGGAAGCCGAAAGACCAAGCAGGATAAAAATTATCGAAAAGCCTGCTATAAATGCTAGAGCTGGTTTTAAAAGCGACCACCTAGAATTTATTTTTCTGGGATTACTTCCTGTTAAAATTCCGAGATATGAAGGTATCAGGGGTAAAATACAGGGAGAAAATATTGATAAAACCCCTGCAGACAAAGCAAGTGGTATTGTCAAATCCTGTTGCATAAAAACTCAATCCTTTCTTTTGCTAACTATTCTCATTATACCACTCAAGATTAATTATGACAATTAAGATTGCAGAAATCTACCTAAAGGGTTATAATTGTATTGATTGAAAATAAATTATGAGGTGATAATTAAATGGCTGAAACTGACAGAAAGAGTCTCTGGCTGAAACTTGGCCAGGAAAAAGAAGAGGAAGTTTTTG
This sequence comes from Bacillota bacterium, assembly GCA_051745425.1. GTDB lineage: Bacteria > Bacillota > Halanaerobiia > Halanaerobiales > Halarsenatibacteraceae > Halonatronomonas. Next base: position 7,842 of record JBNJEB010000008.1, on the reverse strand, counting down.
AATTTTCCAATCGCTATAAGAATTTTATGGATGCCAATAGAACAGAACGGGAATTTATCCGGGGGACTGTCGCAGAACTAAAATCAGCCGGGTTTAAAGAAGTTGATGAGTTTGATCAATTAAAAACCGGTGATAAGGTTTATGCCCAGAATCGGGAAGGTGCAGTCCTGGCTGCCATTATTGGCAAGAATAAGTTAAATCAAGGTTTAAAGATTGTTGGAGCCCATGTTGATTCTCCTAGAATTGATCTTAAACCGAAGCCACTTTTTGAAGAAAAAGGGCTGGGATTTTTTACGACCCATTATTATGGGGGAGTCAGAAAATATCAATGGGTTACTATTCCACTGGCAATTAGAGGGGTTGTTGTTAAAGAAAATGGGAAAAAACTTGATATTTCAATAGGAATGGATCCTGAAGATCCTATCTTTTATATTACAGATCTACTCCCTCATTTTGCTAAAGAACAGTCTAAAAAGAAATTAAGTGAGGCGATTGAGGCAGCTCAATTAAATAGTCTGGTTGGATCGAGACCAGTTGCTGATGAAGATGAAAAAGAACCGGTTAAAAAAGCCCTGCTTAATTTAATTAAAGAAGAACATGGCCTGGAAGAAGAGGATTTAATCAGTGCAGAATTACAGTTAGTTCCTGCCATGCCGGCAAGAGATGTCGGTCTGGATAGAACTTTGCTTGCCGCTTATGGCCATGACGACCGTTCCTGTTCCTATACAGCCTTGCAGGCCCTTTTAGAACTAAAAGAGACCCCTGAAGCTACAGCTGTAATGTTATTAGTTGATAGAGAAGAGGTCGGCAGTATGGGTAATACTGGAATGCAGTCGACTTTCTTTGAAAATACTGTTGCTAAATTGCTGAATCTAACTGAGGGCAGTTATTCAGATTTAGATCTCCGGGAGACCCTTGAAAATTCAACAGCATTATCTGGTGATGTTACCCAGGCTTTTGATCCTGATTACCCTGAATCATCATCGAAGCATAATGCCCCTTATTTGAATCAGGGGGTAGTAATGACCCCTTATACCGGGGCCAGGGGCAAAGGCGGTTCATCTGAAGCTTCAGCAGAATTTAAGGCCTATATTCGAAGGGTATGGAATAATGCCAATCTAACCTGGCAGGCTGCAGAGATGGGTGCCGTTGATAAAGGTGGAGGCGGAACAATAGCCCAGTTCCTTGCTAATTATAATCTGGATGTTTTAGACTGTGGGCCGGCTGTTCTATCGATGCATGCCCCCTATGAAGTTATAAGTAAGGCTGACCTATTTATGACCAAGGAAGCATACAGAGTTTATTATTTATAAGTAATGCTTGATTATTTGTATACTATTTAACTTCTTTTAAATATAGATAGTGTATAATAATAAATAGAATTTGAAAAAGGGGGAAATTTTAATGGCCGAACCAATTAAAGTAACAGATAATACTTTTTCTGAAGAAGTGAAGAATTCTGATAAACCTGTTCTTGTTGATTTCTGGGCATCATGGTGTGGTCCATGTAAGATGGTTGCACCGGTTATCGAAGATATCGCTGAAAATTATGATGACCAGATTAAAGTCTGCAAATTAAATGTAGATGAAAATCAGCAGACAGCAGCAGAATTTGAAGTTATGAGCATTCCTACAATGATAGTCTTTGAAAACGGCGAAATCAAAGACAAACTGGTAGGTTATATGCCAAAGGGTCGTTTAGTTAAAAAATTAGGACTTGAATAATTAAAATAAATAAAATAATTATGATATTTAAGGTAGAGGTAATTCCTCTACCTTTTTTATTTTGTTTTTAGCTTATAATATGGTATAATTTTTTCAGGTTTAGTAAGCCAGAGAGGGGGAAAATTATGGCCAGATTATTGATTATTCACTCTGCTGATAAAAAAACTGAAGAGATTGGCAAAACTATTAAAGATATTACAGAAAAAAAAGGGTATCAGGTAGATTTGATTGCAGCAGGTCAGGGTAGAGACGAGATTAGTTTCTATAAATATGACCTGGTAATTGCCGGGAGCCCCAGTAAAGGTATTTTTAAAGGTCGACCAGCAGATGATATAAAAAAGACTTTAAGCCGCAGTAAGCAGGCTGTCGGCAAAGAAGCAATGGCATATATTGTTCCTTCATTTTTTGGTAATACTAAAGCCCTGCGTTTATTAATGGCTGAATTAGAGAAATTAGGATGTGTCGTTAAGGATTTTGCATCCCTTAAAAATAAAGAAGCTGCAGAGGAATTTGCAAATAAATTATAGAAAGGAGATATATTATGGGAATTAATCCAGTAGGAAAGTTAGAAAAAGAACTTATTTCAGCTCTTGAAGTTGCCCTGGATAAAGTTTTAGATGACCAGGGAGAGGATATAGAAAAGCCTGAGATAGAAGTTGAGGTTCCCAGGGAAAAAGAACATGGTGATTATGCAACTAATCTGGCAATGGTTTTGGCAGGTCAGCTAAATACCAATCCTAGAAAACTGGCTGAAGAGATAGTTGCTGCCTTTGATTTTGAGCTGGTTGCTAAAATGGAAATTGCAGGTCCAGGTTTCATTAATTTTCATTTGAAAAATGACTGGTTATATCAGACTGTCGAACAGGCAATCGAGGCCGGGGAAGATTATGGCCAGACTGATAAAGGTCAGGGAGAAAAAGTTCAGATTGAATTTGTCAGTACCAACCCGACTGGACCTTTACATGTGGGCCATAGCAGAGGAGCGGTAGTTGGTGATGTCCTGGCTAATATTCTTGCAGAAGTTAATTATGATGTCTTCCGTGAATATTTAATTAATGATGCCGGCAATCAGATGGACCTTTTAGGTGAATCAACTTATCTCCGTTATCAAGAATTATTTGGTGAAGACATTGAAATGCCAGATAATAGCTACCAGGGCAATTACATAATTGAAGTAGCAAAAGACTTAAAAGAAGAGTATGGAGATAAGCTCATGGATATGGATGATGAGGAAGCTCTGGTTATTGCCAGGGAGAAGGCATATGCTCAATTATTGTCCAATATTAAAGAGGATTTAGCAGAATTTAAAATAGAATTTGATAACTGGTTTAGTGAAAGAACTCTCCATGAAGAAGATAAGATTCAGGAGACCATTGATTTACTCAGAGAAAAAGGCTATATTTATGATAAAGATGGCGCAGTCTGGTTTGCCTCGTCTGAATTTGGTGATGATAAAGATCGAGTTGCTATTAAGAGCGATGGCAGCCCGACTTATATGGCAGCTGACATGGCCTATCATTATAATAAGCTGGCCAGGGGTTTTGATCATCTGATTAATATCTGGGGGGCTGACCACCATGGTTATATAGATAGAATGAAAGCAGTTATTGAGGCCTTTGGCTATGAGCGAGACACCCTGGAGATAATTGTGGTCCAGATAGTTACATTATTAAGAGATGGCAAGAAAGTTCCAATGTCAAAAAGGGCTGGAGACTTTGTAACAATGCGGGAGGTTATGGAAGAAGTTGGTCGGGATGCAGCCCGTTATTTCTATACAATGAGAAGTACAGACAGTCATTTTGATTTTGATCTTGATCTGGCCAAGCAAGAATCAACTGATAATCCAGTTTATTATATTCAGTATGCCAATGCCAGGATCCATTCAATTCTTGATAATGCCGGTGATTTGATTTCTGAAGTTGAGCAGGCTGATTTAAGCCTACTTCAGGCTGAATCTGAAGTTGATCTAATGAAAATGATTGCCCGTTATCCAGATCAACTCGAACTGGCTGCTGACAGAAGGGCACCACATATGATTGCAAATTATGCCCATGAGCTGGCCGGGGCTTTTCATGGATTTTATAATTCCTGTCGGGTTATTATAGATGATAAAAACTTAAGTCTGGCAAGATTACAGCTTGTCAGGGCGGCCAAAATTGTCTTAGAAAATGTTTTAAAAGTCTTAGGAGTTTCAGCACCAGAAGAAATGTAAGTTTAAGGAGGATAAAATAGGCATGACCAAGTATATTTTTGTAACAGGCGGTGTAGTTTCAGCCCTGGGTAAGGGGATTTCTGCTGCTTCATTAGGCCGGCTCTTAAAAAGCCGAGGTTTAAAGGTATCGATCCAGAAATTTGATCCTTATTTAAATGTTGACCCTGGAACGATGAGTCCCTATCAGCATGGAGAGGTCTTTGTGACAGGAGACGGGGCGGAAACTGACCTGGATTTAGGCCATTATGAACGGTTTATTGATGTGAATTTGAGTCAGAATAATAATGTTACTACAGGTATGATTTATGGTCGGGTTATTCGCAAAGAACGCAAAGGTGATTATTTAGGAGCTACTGTTCAGGTCATCCCCCATATTACAGACGAGATAAAAAATAGTATTAAGAGAGTTGGCGGTGAAGGTAATTTTGACGTGGTGATTACTGAAATAGGTGGAACTGTAGGGGATATTGAAAGTCTACCCTTTATGGAAGCAATTCGCCAGTTAAAAGGGGATATTGGCCGAAATAATGTTTTTTATCTCCACTGTACCTTAATACCCTATCTAAAAACTGCTGCTGAACTTAAAACTAAACCTACTCAACATAGCGTTAAAGAGCTAAGGGGGATTGGGATTCAGCCAGATGCAATAATCTGTAGATCAGATAGAGAATTAACCCAGGAAGTTAAAGATAAAATAGCTCTATTTTGTGATATTGATAAATCTGCAGTTATTCAGATGGTAGATGTTGATCATATTTATGAAGTTCCCCTGGATCTTGAAAAGGAGAAGTTACCTGATTTAGTTATAGAACATCTTGAGTTACAAGATAAAGTTAAGCCTCCAGATTTAGAGGACTGGAAAGAGTTAGTCTATAAACTTAAGAACCTGGATAATACCTTAAATATTGGCATAGTGGGCAAATATGTTGAACTGCCAGATGCTTACTTAAGTATTAGCGAAGCTTTAATTCATGCTGGCATTAAAAATAATTCAGGGATAAATATTGAATGGGTCTGCTCTGAGGAATTTGAAGATCTCACTAAAGCTGACCAGCAGCAAAGACTTAAAGATTTAGATGGAATAATTGTACCAGGAGGTTTTGGAGAACGGGGAATTGAAGGCAAAATAGCTGCTGTAGAATTTGCCAGAGAAAATAAGATTCCTTTCTTTGGAATCTGCCTGGGAATGCAATGTGCTGTAATAGAGTTTGCCAGAAATAAAGCCGGCCTGCTGGATGCTAATAGCAGCGAGTTTGATGAAGAAACAGATAATCCGGTGATAGATTTAATGCTGGACCAGCAGGATATTGAGGATATGGGTGGAACTATGAGGCTTGGCCTTTATCCCTGTAAATTAAATAAGGAAAGCAAAAGTTTTAGTGCCTATCAGGAAGAGGTTATCTATGAAAGGCATCGCCACAGGTATGAATTCAATAATCATTACCGGGATATTCTCCAGGAAAACGGCTTAATTATTGCCGGTTTATCTCCTGATGAGAGACTGGTTGAAATAATTGAGGTTCCAGATCATCCCTGGTTTGTAGGAGTTCAATTCCATCCTGAATTTACTTCAAGACCAAATCGCCCACAACCATTATTTGTTGATTTTATTGGCGCCGCTCTAACTGAAAAGCAAACAAGAGGAGGCTTAACAAATGAATTATAAGTATGTTTCTCTGGACTATGATGGGCCGATAGCTGAAATTATTTTAAATCGACCTGAAGTTTTAAATGCTTATCATATTGATATGTTAAATGAACTGAAGGCTGCTTTAAAAGAGGTATTTTCTGAAGAAGAGAGAAAAGTATTAATCATAACCGGGAGAGGTTCCAAAGCTTTCTCAGTAGGTGCAGATATCAATTGGCTTGAAAATTTAACTCCCAAGGAAGCTGAAGAAGCCTCCTGGCTTGGCAAAGAACTCTGCAATATAATTGAAGAGGGAGATAAAGTTGTAATAGCTGCAGTAAATGGCTATGCCCTTGGAGGCGGTATGGAGATCGCCCTGGCCTGTGATTTAAGACTTGCCTCCAGTAGAGCCCGGTTTGGCCAGCCTGAAGTCAGACTTGGCCTGGTACCTGGATTTGATGGTACTCAAAGATTGCCGAGAATAATTGGGATGGGTCGGGCTAAAGAGATGCTATTTACAGGAAATATTATTGATGCCAATACAGCCTATGAGATAGGTCTGGTTAATCGGTTAGTAACTCCTAGAGATCTTTTAAGGTCCAGTCGGAAACTGGCCAATAATATTGCGGAACAGTCAATGCAGGCCGTTGGTCTGGTAAAACAGGCTATAAATAATGGAGTCTGGGAGGGCCGTTCAGCTGGCAGTAGTTATGAGACTGAGGCTTTTGGGACCTGTTTTGACTTAGATGAACATTCAAAAAGGATTGAGAAACTGCGAGATGTCATTGATAATGACTAATTCACATTCATCTTCGGAATTTCAGGAATTAATTGATAAAAATCAGTATTTTTTATTTGATTTAGATGGAACTTTATTACCTATAGAGATGGATAGCTTTCTTAATAAATACTTTGCCTCGCTCAAATATCATTTTTCTGAGGAGGTAGAAGGAGATAGATTTATTGGTGCCCTTATGCAGGCCACTGAAGCAATGATTAAAAATGATGGAGAATTAATTAATCAGGCCGTATTTAAAGAAGAGTTTTTTAGAATTTTACCTGAACTTGATAAGGCAGATACTTTAGATGCTTTTGATGAATTTTACAAAAAAAAGTTTCCTTATTTAGGAGATAATATTAATAAGAATCTAGAGACTGTTAAAATACTTGATTTATTAAAAAAGAAAAATAAGAAACTTGTGCTTGCAACTAATCCGGTCTTTCCAATTGAAGCAGTTGAATCAAGATTAAAATGGATTGGACTTGCAAAAGATTATTTTGAATTCATAACCTGTTATAGTAATATGCATTATTGCAAACCCAGTCCTGGATATTATAGGGAGATTATTGATAAAATTGAAATAAGTCCTGATAAAGCTGTTATGGTAGGGAATGATCAATTAGAAGATATGATTGCAGGAGAGTTAGGCCTGGATACTATTTTGATAACAGATAATTTAAAGGAATCAGATCAGGGTTATGAACCAGACTGGCAGGGCAGTAGAGCAGAATTTTATCGAAAGGTTAGAAACTGGTCTCGGACGTGATTTTTAAATGACCGTTTTTAATAATCCTGTCTCTACAACGGAAATTTCTGAAGGTTTTAAGCAGGCGACATCTGGTGAGTGGGTTAATAATCTTGCTGTTGGCGTGGGTAATAGGTTATTTAAGATTGCTAAATCTTTGAAAAATTAAGGGGGAGCAGCCATGTTTGATGATTTTAAAAATCTTGAGTTTGAAATGAAAGACAGGTATGGCATTATTTATGTTGATAGGGTTAAAAAGCATAATTCATTGAACTTAGAGGTTATAGCTGAGTTTAAACGTTTGCTTTTGAATTTAGATGAAGAGGCGCTTAGAGCCTTGATCATTACTGGCAGCGGTGATAAAGCTTTTATAGCTGGCGCAGATATTGCTGAAATGAAAGAGTTATCAATGGCTGAAGCCAGGGAATTTTCTCAGGAGGGGCAGCAACTGATGCAGCAGATTGAAGAATTTCCTGCACCTGTGATTGCAGCTGTTAATGGCTTTGCCCTTGGTGGCGGTAATGAATTGATGATGGCCTGTGACCTTGCAATTGCCGAAGAAAAGGCAGTTTTTGGTCAACCTGAGACAGGTTTAGGCATAATGCCTGGTTTTGGAGGCACCCAGCGGCTGGTCAGATTAGTCGGTGAGAGAGCGGCAAAATATCTGCTATATACTGGTGATAGAATAGATGCTCAAAGGGCTGAAAAAATTGGTTTAGTTAATAAAGTTGTAGAAAATGGGAACTCTTTAA
>JBNJEB010000007.1:0-30575 GCA_051745425.1 Bacillota bacterium | reverse complement strand
TGTGGATGTCTTCTAACTAATTTATTATTTAAGTTCATAACTACATCAAGAAAACTAAATTCATCCTCCTCTTCTGCAATTTGAGACTGAAATATTATTTGTAATAATAAGTCTCCTAGTTCTATTTTCAAAGAATTCATATCATTTTCTTCAATTGCTTCTATAACTTCATATGTTTCTTCAATCAAATATTTTTTTAAAGACTCAAGATTTTGTTCTTTATCCCAGGGGCAACCTTCTTCTCCTCTTAATTTAGCCATTATTTGTAGAGATTTTAAAATCTGACTACACAATTCTTTTTTATTAATAATCAATCACACCCCATTCTTTTAATTTAGCAGCTAATTTTCCCCCTATTTTAGGGATAAATTTCAACTCATCATAACCTATTTCACCTGCATAGATTAATAATATAAAGTAACTAAATACACCTATACCAACAAGTAAAATTAAAATTGAGAGTTCTATTAAAATACCACTAATTACAAAGTTACTAAATATAATTTCTTTTGAAAAATAAGTTATAAACCCCATTAATATAGCAACAATTGAAGGATAAATAAATCTTTTTTTATCTCCAAATAAAAAACCCAGCTCATTATATACAGATTTTAAATTTAATAAAGCCGCTACTGCAAAGCCGATAACCGTACCTAAAGCAGCTCCATGAATATTTATTGCTGGAACTCCAGTTAATGTATAATTTATTATAGCATTAAAACCTGCTCCAATAAATAGGTTTTTAGCCGGCAAATCAGTCCTGCCAATACCCTGTAAAATGGCTGAAGAAGTCTGCTGTAATGTTATAAATAAAACACCCCAGCTAACAACAGCCAATATACTTGCTGCTTGCGGTTCATTATAAATAATTTCAGTTAATTGTCTTGAAAGTACAGACATACCAATGGCCGCAGGCAATCCTAACATATAAGTTAATTTTAATGCTTTTGTAGTTCTGTGATAAATTAAATTTTCATTTTCTAATTCATATGCTTCAGATATAGCAGGAACTAAACTGGTAGCAAGAGACACTGTAATAACAGTCGGAAATTGCACTAAAGGCATTGCAACAGTTGTTAATCTTCCATATAGAGTAGTCACTCTTCCCATTATAAAACCAGCTGCTTGCAATCTTTGGGGAACAAAGATCCAGTCCACTAGAGACATTAAAGGTTGAACTAAAGCACCAATTGTAATTGGAATAGCTAATTTTGTTAATTCTGTAGCTATTGGCTTAGCTTTATATTCAGATATATCATTGCCCTCATTGAAGAATTTAAATATTGACTTTCTTCTTTTATAATAAATATAAATCAAGGCAAAAAGTCCAGCAATGGCTCCGGTAACTGCTCCAAAAGAAGCACCTGCAGCAGCATAATTAAGCCCGATTGGTAGCAATAAATAAGCTAGTAAAATCATGGTTACTGTTCTAACAAATTGTTCTAATAATTGCGATAAAGCAGTCGGCTTCATATCCTGCATTCCTTGAAAAAACCCTCTATAGCTAGCCATTACTGAAACTATAAAAACTGCTGGGGAAATTGCTAAAATTGCATAATAAGCTCTCGGATCTAATTTTAATATAGAAATTAATGGCCCTGCTAATAAAGCCATAGTAATTGAAGACAAGAGGCCAATTACTACACTCAGTAGCCTTGCAATAATAAAAATTCTATATGCATCTTTATTTTTGTTTTTAGCTAAACGACCTGCAACCATCTTTGCTAAAGCTACAGGTATTCCAGATCTAGACACAACTAACATTATTGTATATAATGGGTATGCCATTTGATATATACCCATTCCTTCAGCGCCTATTAATCTAATTAAGACCACCCTATATCCAAGTCCCATAACTCTTGATAAAATTCCTGCACCACTTAGAATGGCTGCTCCAATTACAAAATTATTCTTGTTTTTGTTAGACAAGACAACCACCTATTCTTATAATTAAATAGTTAATTGAGATTGATAGTTTGCTAATTCATTTAAAAAATTTATCAATTTTTTTATCATCTTATATTCATACTGCTTAGATTCATCTGTTTTTTTCAGTTTAATAATAGGATTTTCTCTTGAATTAATATTAATTTTACGTGGATAATCATTAATTAATTTTAAAATTGCATCTGTATTAATAGAATTTTTATCTTTAAAAACAAAATTTATAGAATTATTTTTTTCAATTATTTTAATTATACTCAATTTAGCGGCAGAACTTTTTAAATTATTAATATATACTAAATTTAATAATGGTTCTGGAATATCACCAAATCTATCAATAAGTTCATCTAAGATTTCAGAATGTTCTTTTTCAGATTTTGCTTTTTTAATTCTGTGATAAAATTCAATTTTTTGATTAGAAGAATTTATATAATCATCTGGTATAAAAGCATTTATATCTAATTTGATTTCAGGCTCTATAACTTCTTTCTCTATACTACCCTTTAATTCCTGCACAGCTTTATCAAGAAGTTTACAATATAAAGAATAACCAATACTTGCAATATGACCATGTTGTTCCGCCCCTAAGAGATTACCTGTTCCCCTAATCTCCATATCTCTCATCGCAATTTTAAAACCAGAACCTAAACTAGAAAATTCTTTTATAGCCTGTAATCTTTTATTAGCTAGTTCAGATAAAACCCGATCTTTTTTATATAGCATATATGCATATGCAACTTTATTTGAACGGCCCACTCTCCCTCTTATTTGATATAATTGTGCCAAGCCAAAATTTTCTGCCTGATTTATTATGATTGAATTTACATTAGAAATATCAAGACCATTCTCAATAATTGTTGTACAGACTAAAACATCATATTTATATTCATAAAAATCATACATCAATTTTTCAAGTTTATTTTCACTCATTTGACCATGAGCAATTGCTACTTTAGCTTCTGGAACTTCTTCTTTAATAATATTAGCATACTTTTCAATATTTTTTATGCGATTATGAACAAAATATACTTGTCCCTCTCTTTTTATTTCTCGTCTAACTGCATCTCTAATCAAATTTTTACTATATTCTTTAACATAAGTTTTAACAGGATAACGATTTTCTGGAGGTGTTTCTATTAAGCTCATATCTCTAACACCTGATAATGACATATGAAGAGTCCTGGGTATCGGGGTTGCAGTCATAGCAAGTACATCAACTTTTTCTTTTATTTCTTTCAATTTTTCTTTGTGGTTTACTCCAAATCTCTGTTCTTCATCTATAACTAATAAACCTAAATCTTTAAAATTAATATCTTTAGATAATAATCTATGGGTCCCAATAATAATATCTACTTTCCCATTTTTCAATTTTTCTTTAATCACCTTTTGTTCAGCTCTGCTTCTAAATCTACTTATCATCGAAACCGTTATTGGGAAATCAGCAATCCTCTCTTTAAATGTATTGAAATGTTGCTGAGCCAAAATAGTAGTAGGCACCAAGACTGCTGTCTGTTTTCCATCTATTGCTGCTTTAAAAGCAGCTCTAATTGCAACTTCTGTTTTACCATAACCGACATCTCCACACAATAATCTGTCCATTGGATGGGGACTTTCCATGTCTTTTTTTACCTCTTGTATAGCTCTTTTTTGATCAGAGGTTTCTTCATAAGGAAATCTATCTTCAAATTCTTTTTGCCATACAGTGTCCTCACTATATGCATATCCAGTAATAGCTTCTCTTTTAGCATATAAATCTATCAAATCAACTGCCAACTCTTTTACAGAAGCTTTAACTTTTTCTTTCGTTTTTTGCCATTCACTCCCACCTAATCTATATAAACGTGGATTAGTATTTTCCCCTCCAATATATTTTTGAACTAAATCAATTTTTTCAGGAGGAACATATAATTTATCATTTTTGGCATATTTAAGTAATAAATAATCCTGTTTTGAGTTTTGGACTTCTAAAGTTTTTATACCTAAAAATTTTCCAATACCATGATTTTCATGAACAACATAATCGCCTTTATTTAAATCCATAAAAGAACTAATTTTTTCTCCAGGATGTATATCTTCTAATTTAAGTTTTTTTCTTTTCTTTTGACCAAAAATCTCACTTTCAGTAAATAAAACCAAATTTAAATCTTTAGATTTAAAACCTGAAGACAAATCTCCAATCAATATACTTATTCCCGACTTTGATATATCTATTTCACCTTTATTAATTGCTGATTCGAAAGATAATATATCTAAGATTTTATCTTTCTTTTTAATATCAGATAAAGTAAAAATAATTTTATAGTCTTCTTCAAGCAATTTTTCTATCCGTTTTTTTAGTAAAGAAAATCTGGATTGAAATGACTCTATACCTTCAAAAGAAAATTCTAGATCTATTTTGTCCGAAGGACCATAGTCTTCTTTTAAATTAATATGATGATATGACCAAATCATTCTATTTAAATCATTGGGGTTTAAGAAATTTTCAAAATAATAATCTAAAATTGCTCCCTCTTCTAACAGATCCTTAATCTCTTCGCTAATTTCATTATAATAATTAGTCATAATTTTTTCTAATTGATTAATATCCTCTAAAATTATAGTAGAATCTTTTTCAATATAATCAAAGACTGTAGATAAGTTGTTATAAAAAAATGGTAAATATTCTTTAAGCTCTTTTAACTTTTTGTTATCTTTTGCTTCTAAAAATAAGTCTTTTTTTCTTCTTAAATTTTTACTTACTCCACTAAAACCTTTTTTATTTAGTTTAGTTATCTTTTTATCAAAATTTGCTAGAATACTATTAGACCTACCTTCAAAATCATCAGGTAAAATAGTTTCTACGGCAGGATATACTGTAAAACTATTGACTTTCATTTTTGATTTTTGAGTTTCTATTGAAAATTTTCTAATCGAATCAACTTCATCACCAAAAAACTCAACTCTAAATGGTGATTTTTCACCTGGAGGAAAAATATCAAGAATACCTCCTCGCAGACTAAACTCACCATTAAATTCAACTTTATCTTTCCTTTGATAGCCAGATTCTATTAATAAAGATGTTAATTCCTCCAATTTGAAAACTTCTCCAACATCAATTTCAAAAACAAATTCTTTCCAACGCCAATATGGAGTTAAAGCTTCAAAGATAGCCTTGACTGGCATAATTATAACTTGAGAGTTTAAAGAATCTGAAGAATTTAAAACCTTTAGCCTATTAGCAACTTGCCATGCTGGAACTTTAATGTTTTCATGAGGCATAATATCTTTTACTGGAAAATATAGCACTTGCTCCTCAGGTAGTAATCTTAAAAAATCTTCATATAACTCATTCGCCCTAAAACTATTTTTAGTAATGATAACTAGATCATTTTTTAAATCATTATTTAATAAAGAAACAACTAATGACAATTTCGAACCTTTTAAACCAGCAACTTCAATGTTTTTCTTACTTAAAATAGCATCTTGAAGTTTATTTAATTTATGATTTTTTTTATTATAGCTCAGTTCCATCTCAATTCCTCCATTAAATCTTTAACAACAAACAAAAACAAATAGTAAAAAGACCCCTACTTAATTAAGTACGGGTCATTAAATATCAATTAAATTTATTCATTGTCTTTTCTGGTCCAAATTTAATAAATGACTCTACTGATTTAACAGCAATATCTATTGTTTCATCTATTATTTCTTTTTCATCAGGTGAAAATTTACTTAAAACATAATCTGCAACATCAAAACCGTATTCAGGCCTTCCAATTCCAATTCTTAACCTGGTAAAATCAGAACTGGATAATTGACTAATAATAGACTTCATACCATTATGCCCACCACTGCCACCAGAAGTTTTCATTCTTATTCTACCAACTTCTAGATTTAAATCATCATAAATAATCAGAATATCGTCTAAATCTAAGTTATATTTTCGTACAAGGCATCTAACAGCCTTACCGCTTTTATTCATGTAGGTTAAGGGCTGAGCTAAAATAACATCTTTATTCTGTATTACACCAACACCAATAATTGCATCACATTTTTGTGTAGATGAAAACTCATATAAGCCAGCTAATCTATTGACTACTTGAAAACCAACATTATGCCTTGTTTTTGAATATTTAAACCCTGGATTTCCTAAACCAACAATCAATTTCATTTGATGCACCATCCACAACAAAAAAATATTTAAAAGCGTAATCCATATTGGATCACGCTTTATGCTTTTTTATTCAGGTCTTTCTTCCTCTTCTTCTTCGCCCTCTAATTCTTCTTCAATTTCTTCTGTTTCTTCACCAATAACCTCAGGCTCAAGACCTTCAACATCAAGCAATTCTTCTTCAACTTCTTCTGTAATTTCTTCACTAGGTGTAACAACTGTTACTATTACATCATCTAATGAACTTACTAGTTCAATTTTGTCGCCAACATCTAAATCACTAACTTGTAAAGAATCTCCAACATCTAGTTCAGTTATATCTAACTCAAACTTATCAGGAATATCAGTTGGCAAACATTCAATTTCTACTTCCCGCATTAACTGCTGTAAAACTCCGCCTTCCTGAACTCCAAAGGCTTTACCGACGGTCTCAATAGGTATAGTAACTGTAATAGTTTCATCCATTGAAATATGATGAAAATCAACATGTAATAATTCATTCTTAATTACATGTTTCTGATAATCCTTAATCATTACTGTCTCAGTAGATCCTTCACCATCATTAGACTTAATCGTTAAATCAACAATTGCATTAGCATCTAACTTACCCTTTAATTTTAATGGATCAACAATTAAAGGTTGTGGGGACCGTTCTCTACCATAGACTACCCCAGGAATTTTTCCCTCTCTTCTAATTTTACGTGCAACACCTTTTCCAGTTTTTTCTCTGGCTTCTGCCTCTAGCTGAAACCTTTCCATAAAATATCCTCTCCTTGATATATTCTCTATATATAATTATTTACTTGTTAATTCAAACCATATAATATTATAACATTAATATTGCTCATGAGCAATACTTACTTAAATAAAACACTTACTGAAAGATCTTTAAATATTCTATCAATTGCTTCTCCAAGTAAAGGAGCTATTGATAAAACTTTCAAATTATCCAGCCTTTGATGATTATCCTGTGGAATAGAATTTGTTACAACTATTTCTTCAAAAGGCGCTGACTCCAATCTGTCCATTGCCGGGTCAGAAAATAATGCATGCGTGCCACAAGCAAATACATCATTTGCTCCTTTCTTTTTTAAAGCAGTTGCCGCTGCTGTCATTGTTCCTGCAGTATCTATAATATCATCAAAAAGAATAACATGTTGTCCTTCAACATCTCCAATTATATTCATTACTTCTGCTACATTGGCCTTAGGCCTTCTTTTATCAATAATTGCCATTGGAATATCCAGGTGTTTTGCAAATGTTCTTACCCTTTTTACTGAACCTACATCTGGAGCCACAGCTGTAAAATTATCCAGGTTTTTTGTCTTGAAATAGTCAACCATAATAGGAGAAGCATATAAATGATCAACAGGTATATCAAAAAAACCCTGTATCTGTGGAGCATGTAAATCAATTGATAAAATTCTTCTAGCGCCTGCAGTATGCAATAAGTTTGCAACTAACTTTGCAGTTATTGGGTCTCGGGGTTGAGCCTTTCTATCTTGACGGGCATAACCATAATAAGGTATTACGGTTGTAATTCTTCGAGCTGAAGCTCTCCTCAAAGCATCAATCATTACTAAAAGTTCCATTATATTTTCATTCACAGGAGGGCTTGTAGGTTGAATTACAAAAACATCAGCACCTCTTACAGTCTCTTCAATTTTCACTGAAATTTCTCCATCTTTAAATCTTCCAATTTCAGATGAGACTAACTCGGTCCCTAGATAACTACAAATATCTTCTGCAAGCTCTGGATGACAGTTGCCAGTAAAAATTTTCATTTTATCCCCATATGCAGTCATAACTTCAACTCCTTATTTATATTAGCTTAATTCTTTTTGTATAAACGTGCTGGAACACCTAAAACTACAGAGTTGCAATCAACATCTCTTGTGACCACAGAGCCTGCTCCTGTTTTAGAGTTATTCCCTAATTTAACAGGCGCCACAAGTGTAGTATTACTACCAATAAAAACATCATCACCTAAAATTGTTTTGTGTTTATTAACGCCATCATAATTTGCAAAAATAGTCCCAGCCCCGATATTACAACTCTTACCTATAGTAGCATCTCCAACATAACTTAAATGAGGAACTTTACTTTTATCACCAACAACAGATTTTTTCAACTCTACAAAATTTCCTATTCTACAATTAGTTCCAATTTTAGTTTTAGGTCTTAAATAAGCATAAGGACCAACTTCAGTATTTTTATTAATCTTGGAATTTAAAATTACACTTCCATGTTTAATATTTACTTTTTCAGAAATTAATGAACCATCAATATAACAATTAGATCCAATAACAACACCTTGCTCAATTTCTGTACCTGATTTAATATGATTATTTGGATAGATAATTACATCTTTACCTAAGATAACATCTCGTTCAATATAAGTACTGTCAGGATCAATAAGTGTTACTCCATTTTTCATGTGCTGATTGTTTATTCTTTGATGAATAATATTTGCAGCATTAGCTAGATCTATTCTATCATTAACTCCAATAATTTCCTGGCTATCTGCAGTTTCAGTTATTACTTTACTAACTTCTTTTATATAATCTAGAGTGTCAGGAAGATAATATTCTCCCTGCCTATTATCATTATTAAGTTTATTAAGAGCATCAACTAATAAACTAGAGGTAAAACAATATAAACCAGAATTAATTTCATTAATTTTTTTAACCTCTGAATCTGCATCTTGTTCTTCAATAATATCAATTATACAACCATTTTTATCTTTTATAATTCTACCATAACCTGATGGATCTTCCAAATGAGAAGTTAGAACTGACATGCCAGCTTTTTCCTGAGAATGTTTATTTATAAGAGACTCTAAAGTTTTATGTTTTAATAAAGGGGTGTCTCCGTATAGTATTAAAACTGGACCATTGTGGTTTTCTATCTCAGCCTGAACCTGCTTAACTGCATGACCAGTTCCTAACTGTTCTTTCTGATAAACAAATTCTAAATTCTCATATTCATTTATTTCATTTTTAACTTTTTCGGCTTGATGTCCGACTACACAGACGATTTTTTTTGAAATTTTTTCTGCTTGATCTAAAACATAAGTAATCATAGGCTTTCCTGCTATATTATGTAATACCTTTATAGTATCTGAGTTCATTCTTGTTCCCATTCCAGCTGCTAAAACTATAACTAATGTATCCTGCATTTAAATCCCCCTATTATAATCTCAACTCTTAATCGTATGAAGTATAACAGAACAATGCCCTTTTGTCAAATTTATAGTAAAAAAATAGACTGGCCATTAATGGCCAGTCTATTTTTGTTTTTAATTAAATTAAACTGCATCTTTTAACAAATCTTCGTATTTTTTCATTACCTTTTTTGAAATATCATCTTTAAGTTTACTAGTAATAGGAAAACAAACATCATAATAATCATCTTTAAACTTCCTGCTTGGCATTGCTACAAAAAAACCATTTCTACCTTCAACCACCCTCAAACCCCTAATAACTAGTTTATCCTCTAAGGTGATTGAAGCAAAAGCTTTAAATTTGCCATCTGCCTTAACAGGATAAATTCTTACATCAGTAATTTCCATATTACCCCTCCTTTATTTTTTGTAAATTTATAACAACATTATACCTTTTTAACAAAGAGGAGTCAAGCATTTTTTTGATTTTGTTCAATAAATTTCCATAAAGAATCTTTCCCATCCCATTCTATATCTTTCAACACTTTACCATTGTTGATAATTCTTCCCTTTTCAATCATTCTTCCAATTTTATATGATTTAACTCCTATTTTATTTAAATTATCTATTAATTTATTAGCTTTATCTGTTATAATTAATAAACTACCAGATGATATTAAAGAATAAGGATCTATACCTGTTTTTTCAGTTATTTCTTTTACGGGACCTGGTATTGCTTTCAGGTTAATATCAATTTGAAAGCCTAAGTTTGATGCTCTACTAACCTCATCTAAAGCACCTATTAGTCCACCCTCAGTAATGTCATGCATAGAATTTACACCTATCTCAGCAGCTTTAATTCCCTCTTTTAGTACACTTAAATATTTATCAAAAGATTTAGCTTCTTTAATAGTTTTTATACTAACACCTGCATCTAATAAATAATCATTATAATCATTAGCTAAAATAAATGCGCCTTCAAGGCCTAACCCCTTAGTAATTATTATTTCATCTCCTAAACTTGCTCCACCAGTTGCAACATATTTATCCTTATCAGCACTACCAATAGCGGTAACTATTATAATAGGTTGATCAACCTGACTCAATATTTCTGTATGGCCTCCTAAAATCTGAACATTAATTTCTTTTGATGTATCATCTATTTCTGTCATTATTGCTTTAATTTTTTCATCTGTAATATTTTCAGGCAACAAAAGAACTACCTGGATACCTATAGGAACTGCTCCTGTGGCTGCTATATCATTACAGGCAACATGAACAGCAAGATATCCAGCCTTATTACCAGCTCCTGTAATAGGATCAGAAGATATTGCTAATATTTTATTCCCAAAATCGACAATTGCACTATCTTCCCCTATAGAAGAGTTTACTAAAACATCATCTCTATATCTTGTAATTTGATTTAAAACCGTTTCTTTTAATCTATCACTTGACAATTTACCTATTTGCATTATTACATTATTCACTCCCAAAAAAACTATAATAATATAATTAATAATTCAATAAATATCTATCTAACTCCCAGTCATGTACTTGAATTTTATAGTCAGACCATTCCATTTCTTTAGCTCTGATAAATCTATCAAAAATATGATTCCCTAAAGTTTCTTTCATAAGCTGACTATCCCTTAAATTATCAACTGCTTCCATAATGTTTTCTGGTAAACTTTGAATTCCAGATTCACTTCTTTCATCTGAAGACATTTTATATATATTCTTTAAAGTCTGACTGCCTGGATCTATTTTATCTTGAATACCCTTAATTCCTGCCTTTAAAGTAACAGCTAAAGCCAGATATGGATTAGCAGAAGGATCTGGACTCCTTAGTTCCACTCTAGTCGCAATGCCCCTACTTGAAGGAACTCGAGCTAAAGCACTTCTATTAGTTGCAGACCAGGAAATATAAACAGGAGCCTCATAACCTGCAACGAGCCTTTTATATGAGTTAATTGTTGGATTAGTTATTGCTGTATATTCTGGAGCATACTTTAATAAACCTCCTATATAATAATATGCAACTTCACTTAAACCAAGTTGGTCTTCTTGATCATAAAAAGCATTCTCACCATTAGCAAATAAGGATTGATGGATATGCATCCCTGATCCATTTATTCCATAAATAGGTTTGGGCATAAAAGTTGCATGTAAATCATGTTTCATAGCAATAGTTTTTGTTACAAATTTAAAGGTTGCAATATTGTCTGCTGTATGTAAAGCAGGCTCATATTTAAAGTCAATCTCATGCTGGCCTGATGCAACCTCATGATGAGAGGCTTCAACTTCAAAGCCCATTTTTTGTAAAGCTAAAACAATATCACGGCGTGCTTCCTCGCCTAAATCTACTGGAGATAAATCAAAATAACCACCTTTATCATTGGTTTTAGTAGTTGGATTTCCATTATCATCTTTTTTAAATAAAAAGAACTCTGGCTCTGGTCCTGCACACATCGAAAAACCCATCTTTTCAGCTTCAGCAACAACTTTTTTCAGAGTACTTCTTGGACAACCAATATATGGATTACCTGCTGGTGTATAAATATCACACATTAGTCTTGCTATTGAACCTTCACCAGACTTCCAGGGGAAAATAGAAAATGTTTCTGGATCAGGCCTTAAATACATATCAGATTCCTGAATTCTACTAAAACCTTCAATTGATGAACCATCAAACATAATTTCTCCATCTAAAGCAGTTGAAAGCTGTTCAATCGGAATTGCCACATTCTTTATAATACCTAAAATATCAACAAATTGTAATCTTATAAACTTGACATCATACTCCTCAGCCTTCTCCAATATTTTTTTCTTCTCATTAGATGTCATTATTTTAACACCATCCTTTAATTATATTAATATCCTTTAGTAAATTCTACGACAAAAGATTTCCCTCTTCTATTCCATTTCGCAGCAACTTTGTCTGCTTTATCTTTGTTTTCAAAAAATCCTATTATTGTTGGCCCACTACCTGATAATTGTGCATGAAGAGCGCCATTATCAATTATCCAATCTTTTATTTCTTTTAATACTGGATACATATTAAACGCCACCGGTTCTAGTTGATTAGCCCAGCCTTCCTTCCAGTTAATCTGTGTTCCAGACTCAATTAAATTAACTAGGGTATCTGTAGAAATATTTATTTTTTCATAGTTCCCATTAGCATACTTTTTAAATACCCTCTCTGTACTCACCGGGAAACCAGGGTTTAATAAAATAGCATAATATCCTTTTAATGGCTTTAAATCGTTGACTATTTCTCCCCTGCCTTTAACCTGAGCCGTTCCACCTTTTATACAAAAAGGTACATCTGAGCCTATTTTTGCTCCTAATTCTCTCATCTCTGACCAACTTAATCCTAACTGATATAAGCGAGTAACACCTCTTATAACTGCTGCTGCATCGCTGCTACCTCCTGCAAGCCCGGCAGCAATCGGAATATTTTTAGTTAAATTTATTTTTAAACCTTTAATTTTTTTAGGAAATGTATTGATTAATATATCAGCTGCCTGCCAGATTAAATTATTTTCCTTACAGGGCAAATCTAAATTTGAATCCATTCTTAATTTTATGCCCTTTGAATGCTCCTCAATCTCGAGGATATCTGTTAGTGAGACTGATTGCATTATCATATTTAAATTATGATAACCATCATCAAATCTATCTTCAATAGCTAATGATAAATTAATTTTAGCCTGGGCTGATTCAATTATTTTCAATTATTGTCCTCCTTTTTATCTCTAATAAAATTAATTATAACATCATTCAATTAAAAAGTTAAGAAGCGAAAAACTTAAACATGTAATTAACTATTTGCTGTTGGAAAACTTAATTTATTATTGTATAATTATTTAGAGGTGATATATATGCAATCAAAATATATTATTTGGCACATATACCATAGTGGAGTTATTATTTTTAATAAAGAATCAAAAAACATGCATATATTTGATTATTTTATGGATCCCGGTGGAATATTACCTGATATGATTTTTGATTTAAATAATTTGAAAAGAGTAAATATATATGTAAGCCATGGGCATCATGACCATTACAACCCTGAGATTTTTCAATGGGATTTAAGCAGTTACAAAACTAACTTTATTTTAAGTTCAGATCTTAAAGAAAAAATTAAAGATAATATAAAATTCAAAAAAAATATTTATTTCATTAAAAATGGGGAAAAATTAAATTTAAAAAATCTTTATATTGAAGCTTATCCAAGTACTGATTTGGGAGTGTCTTTTTACATCAAAGATGGCCATAGCACAATTTTTCATGGCGGTGATTTGAATTGGTGGAACTGGGAAAGTTTTAACAAAAAAGAAAAAATCAAAGAAGAAAGAGATTTTAAAGATGCTGTAGACAAAATAAAAAATAAAGAGATTAATATAGCTTGTTTAGCAATGGACCCAAGATTAAAAGAAAGCTTCCACCTTGCAGCTGAATATTTCAATTCTAAAGTAAAACCACAATTTCTAGTACCTCTTCATTTTAAAGACAATTATAAAATAATTAATAAATACATCAACAAAATAGAAAAAAACTCAAATATACTAGAATTTAAATACCCTGGAGATAAAGTTACAATATAAAAAAAGCCCCCTTTAGGGGCTTCTTTTATATAATCTCTAATTCTTTACCAATTTTATCAAACTTGTTAACAGCAAATTCAAGGTCATCTTTTTCATGAGTTGCTGATATCATTACCCTTATTCTTGCCTTACCTCTAGGTACAGTTGGAAATCCAAGTGCCTGAGCAAAAATTCCTTCTTCAAATAAACGCTTACTAAATTTTCTTGCTTCTCCTGCATCACCAATCATTACTGGAGTTATTGGAGTTTCAGTCTTACCAACATTAAATCCTAAATCTTCCATTTTACCCTGGAAAAACTCGGCGTTATTCCAGAGTTGTTGAACAAGACTATCATCTTTTTCTAAAAGTTCAACTGCTGCTATTGTTGCAGCAATATCAACTGGTGTTACAGCTGAGCTAAATAAAAATGGTCTTGCTTTTTGTTTTAAATAATCAACTAAAGTTTGACTCCCGGCTATACAACCACCAACAGTACCAAAAGCTTTTGAAAAAGTCCCTACCTCAATATCTACTTCACCATGAAGGCCAAAATGGTCTACTATCCCTCTTCCATGACTACCTAATACACCTTCTCCATGAGCATCATCGACTAAAACCATCGCATTATATTCTTTAGCCAATTCAACTATTTCTGGTAATGGAGCTACATCTCCATCCATACTGAAAACTCCATCAGTAGCAATCAAAATCCTATTAGCATCAATTTCAGATAATACTTCTCTTAAAGATTCCATATCTCCATGCTTATATACTTTGATTTCAGCTCTTGAAAGTCTACAACCATCTATAATACTGGCATGATTTAATTCATCACTAACTATAATATCTCCTTTACCCATAACAACTGGTATAACAGCAAGGTTAGCGTTAAATCCAGACTGAAAAGTTAATGTTGCTTCAACCTTTTTGAAGTCTGCAAGCTTTTCTTCTAGCTCATTATGAAGACTCATTGTACCAGCTATAGTCCTAACAGCTCCTGGACCAACCCCAAATTCTTCAATTGCTTTTTGAGCCGACTTAGTTAATTCTGAATGATTTGCCAAGCCTAAATAGTTATTAGAACTGAAATTTAATTTTTCTTTTCCTTCAATTTCAACCCAGGCCCCCTGAGGGCTTTCTAAAGTTCTTATAGAATTAAAATTTCCACTTTCCTTCAATTCTTCCAACTCTTTTTGCATAAAATCTTGAAATTCTTTATTCATAAAATCCCCCTTAAGGATGTAAAATGATTTTCCCACAGTTTCCGCTTTTCATTAGTTCCATGCCTTTAGCAAAATCCTCTAAAGGAAAACGATGAGTAATAACTGGTTCAATATCAATAATTTTTTCTTTTAATAATCTTCTACCAATATACCAGGTTTTAAACATTTCTCTGCCAGTTATTCCAATCATATCTATACCTTTGAAAATAAGATCAGATGTAAGATCTAAACTAACCTCATCTGCTGGCAGACCTAGAAGAGCAATTCTACCACCAGGAGTTATCTGTTTTAACCCCTGATTTATCGCAGCTTCACTCCCTGACATTTCTGCAACGAAATCAACTCCGATCCCATCTGTTACATTATCAACCAGATCATCAAGACTATCATTTAAAGGATCAATTAAATGATCTGCTCCTAACTCTTTAGCCAGGTTTCTTCTATACTCATTAGGTTCACTGACAATTACTGTTGTTGCCCCAAAGGCCTTAGCTATAGGAATTGATAAAAGTCCTACTGGACCAGCACCAGTAATCAAAATATTCTTACCACTTACTTCCCCTGCCCTAATTGTATCAATTGCATTTCCTAAAGGTTCCTGAATAGATGCATATTCAGGTTTAATAGCAGGATCATTTTTCCAGATATCAACTTCTTCAACAACTGCATAATCTGCAAATACACCGTCTGTATGAACACCTAATATTTTCATATTTACACAAATATGTTGTAAGCCAGTTTTACACTGATAACAATGTCCACAGGGGATATGAGTCTCAGCTGACACAAAGTCACCAATCTCTACAGATTGAACACCTTCACCTAACTCTACAACCTCTCCAGCTAATTCATGCCCCATGATTTGCGGGGGATCAATATTCTTTTCCGCCCATTTGTTCCAACTGAAAATGTGATAATCACTACCACAAATCGAAGTAGTCTTTACTTTTACCAATACTTGATTAGGCCCAGGTTCTGGAATACTTACTTTCTTCAATTCAGCACCTGGTCCAGGTTGGGTCTTTACAACAGCTTTCATACTGCCTTCCATAATTTTCCCTCCTGTATTTTTTTAATCCTTCTCGACTACTCTATATAACTATCTATGTGAAATTATATCACAGCTTAAACTTAATTAAAACTCTTTTCATTAAAGTATTACTATGATATAATCAAAACGGTTAAAAATGAAAGGAATGTTTATATGAAACGATTAACTTTACAAGAATTTATATTGGCAGCATTATTTACTAGCCTAACAGCAATAGGGAGTTATCTTATTATTCCTCTCCCAATAAGTCCTGTACCTATTACACTGCAAACCTTTTTCGTTTTAATGTCAGGATTAATTGGCGGTAAATATATAGGAATTACAAGTCAGTTAACATATTTTTTTATAGGTATCATCGGACTGCCTGTATTTGCCAGTGGTCTTGGTGGTATTGGGGTCTTATTATCTCCTACTGGAGGGTTTTTAATTGCATTTCCATTAGCAGCTTATATTGCTGGTATTAAAAAAAATCTGACAGACTCAAAATATCTCTTAATAAAGTTAATTTTTGCTAATTTAATAATATATTTAATCGGAATAACTTATATGATAATAGGCTGGGACTTTAATTTAAAATCAGCACTAACTGCTGGTGTTTTACCATTTATTCCAGGTGATCTTTTAAAAATTATTTTGCTAATAATTATAAAAAAGAAAATAAAAAACATTAATTATTTCTAAAAGAAATTTCTATATTTGCTGCAGGACTTGAAACTTTTATACTTATTTGATAATCAGTTGTTTTAAATTTTTCATTCTGGTAAATATTTTCTTCAATTTCCTTAAAATCTGCTTCTGTAATATTTTCTCTATTAGCAATATTTCTTGTTTCTATTTGAATGCCAGCATCATCTGGAAATTCAAATTCGATACTTGAAGCTCCAGAATTTATAGAAGTTTCATTTGAAAAATCATTATAACTAATATATATATCACTTATACCTGTATTAATTATTAATTTTTTTATTGATAATTCTTTAAGATCAAGATTGTATTGACCTATTCCAGACTCAATATTTATATTATATAAGACATCTTTGTGCAGATTAAGCTTTGAATTATTTACAATATCTACATTTTCAAATTCAAAACTTTTCATATGATTTAAAAATAATTTAGCTCTATTACTTTCTAGGTCATAATCAAAATTTAAATTGGGCTTCTCCTGATGATAATTATAGGAGAGTTCGAATAAATTATCTTTATCAGATAAACTACCAATATCTATCCTGCCTGCATCTACAGCTAAAAAGACATCAAGATATTGATAATTATCAATATACTGATGTTCTGATTCAAATAATTCAGTACTGGACCTTATTTGATGTCTTTTCTCTTGCCTAAAATCATCTATAAAACGAGGCAGGAAATCCACTGGAACAAATATAGATACTAAAATGAATATTATTAGAAGTGGACTTATCCACCATAATTTAGTGTTTTTAAATAAAATATTCATTCCAATAATTATTAAAAATATTGGCCAATAACTAAATAATAAATTCCAAATATTATATTTAATAATATCAAGAGTATTCAAAAGGAATAATCCACCTATAAAAATTAAAATTACACCAAGTGTAATATCATTATTATTTTTAGTCACCTCTTGAAACTCCTTTCACTAAAATTGCTATACCCAGAACTATTAAAATTATTGCCCACATATGCCTCCAAATGATTAATGGAAAAATTCGACTAACAATAATAAAGATACCGACAATTATTAATATTATTCCTAAAGTTCTTTGATTTGTCATGCTTAAGCTGCTGGATTCAGGATCATAAATATAATCTTCATCACTTTCGTTTTTTATATTTTCTTCTTCATAAGGCTTTTCAGGTATTATAAACCAGCCAATTAAGTAGGCTATAACTCCTGCTCCATTTAAAAAAAATACAAATACAAAGAGAAGCCTAATAATTAAAGGATCAATTTTAAAATACTCAGCAATCCCGCCACAGACACCAGCTATAATTCTTTCATTTCTCGACCTGTATAACCTTTTAATATTAGCCATCAATACCGCCCCTTTTTATTTAACATGTTAGTTATATTATATCTTATTATACTAACAATATGCAATAAAAAGTTACATAGAAATTGCCAGCAGAGTTTACTGCTGGCAAGAACTTACCACAATTTTAATTCTTTGGCTTCCTCTCTCAATTTATCCCTGAAGTCAGGATGAGCAATATTAATCATTTCTTCAACTCTTCTACTCATAGATTTACCTTTTAAATGTGCTACTCCATATTCTGTAACTATATAATCTATATCATTTCTTCCTAATGTCACTTTAGAACCTAAAGGCAATTGAGAGACAACTGTTGATACCTCGCCGCCTTTAGCTGTTGATCTAAGTGCTATAATTCCTTTACCACCTTTAGATCTTTGGGCTCCGCGGTGAGTGTCGGCCTGTCCTCCGGTCCCACTATACTGCTTATTGCCAATAGCTTCAGAGCAAACCTGACCAGTAATATCTACTTGAAGTGCAGTATTTATACTTACCATCTTATGATTCTGACCGATAATATGAGGGTCATTAGTTACATTACCCTGCTGAAATTCAACAGCAATATTTTCATCAATGAAATCATAAAGTTTTTTTGAGCCTAATGCAAAAGTAGTAACCATCTTACCCTTCCAGATTGTCTTCCTATTTCCTGTAATGGCACCAGAATAAAATAAATCAACCATTCCATCTGTAAACATTTCAGTATGAATGCCTAAATCCTTTTTATCAGTCAAATATTTAGTTATTGCATTGGGTATACCACCTATCCCTAACTGAAGCGTTGAGCCATCATCAATCATACCTGCAATATTTTGGCCAATTTTATTTTCAATTTCACCAGGTTCAATACTTGGCAATTCTAACAAAGGTGCTGTATTTTCTACAATATTATCAATTTCTGATATATGAACCTGAGTATCACCTAAAGTCCAGGGAAGATTTTCGTTGATTTCTAATATAACTAAGTCGACATCCTCTATCATCATCTTTTCATAAGTAACTCCTAATGATAAAGAAAAGTATCCTCTTGCGTCCATAGGAGTTGCAGTCCCCCAGAAAATATCAATATTATCATTTTCTAATTTTTTTTCGCCGGCCTCATGTAAATTATTAGGGATATAACTAATATTACCATGATGATGATTTTTTCTGTCTGATGGTCCATAAAACCATGTCTCATTATTTATATGACCGATCATATCTGGAGAATGAAAACCATAATCACCCATCATCAGACATGAAACCAGGGTCACATTTTTTAACTCATTTGACTTTTCAGCAAGAGAGCCAAGTAAACCCTGGGGTTCAGAGCCTGCCATTGCCACAGTCACTTTATCACCATCATTAACCATTTTTACTGCATCATTTAAAGATATCAATTTATTTTGATATTTTTTTTGAAATTGATTCATCCAATATCACCTCAAAATATTTATTTTAACCTAAAACCAGCCCTCCATCTACACTTAAAATATTTCCATTAACAAAGTTAGCCTCTTCTGATGCCAGATATAAATAAGCATTAGCAATATCTTCAGTTTTGCCAAGTCTCTTTAGAGGGGTTTTATCTCTTATCTTATCTAAAATTTTGTCAGGTACTGATTCTAACATATCAGTTTCAACAAAACCTGGGGCTACAGCATTAACTCTTACTCCTTTAGGAGCCAGTTCCTTTGACCAGGTCTTTGTTAAACCGATAACTCCAAATTTACTGGCAGCATAATTTGTCTGGCCAACATTACCATAAAGACCAACAACAGAAGCTGTATTAATAATTACACCTTCCCCTTTATCCATCATTCTTTTTGCAGCTTCTTTCCCGCAGTTAAAAACACCTTTTAAATTAACATCAATAACCTTATCCCAGGCAGCTTCATCCATTTTCACTAAAAATCCATCAGCTGTAGTCCCTGCATTATTTATTAAAACATCTAACTGATTATATTTAGAATCTATTTCGGAAAATAAATTGATAACTGAATCATGATCAGATACATCAACTTCTATGAATTCTACTCCAAGCTCAGATGCAGTCTCTATACCAGTATCTTTATCATAATCTGCAATTATTACCTCGGCACCATTGTCCTTAAATATTTCTGCCGTTTTTTTACCTATTCCCCTTGCGCCACCAGTAATGACTACTACTTTATTTTTTACATTCATTTTTCTACCCCCAGTTGAAATTATTTAATACTTCCCCACTTAATAACATTTGCTGCCCAGGCATAACCAATTCCTGCAGAGATCATTGAAATTATTGAACCAGATTTAATCTTGCCTGATTCAAGTCCCAGCTTCAATGATAGTATTTGGTCTATCTGACCAGTATGTCCATATTCAGATAGATAAGTAGTCTGATTTTCTTCTAAATTTAATTGATCTAAAAGATATTTATGCATTGATGGCTTAAAATGGAGCACAGCCAGGTAATCCATTTCAGATTTATCTCTACCTGATTTTTCAAAGGCTTTATCAATACAGGTTAACCAGTTATCCATTGAGACTTCATTCAATCTTTCCTTCATATGGTCAATATCAAATATTTCTAATTTAAATGCCTTATCTATATTAGCTTTTGTTACAGGATTGGCTATTCCCCCAATTTTAACTCCAGCATCTCTAGCCAGGGAACCATCTGACATTAAATGACTGCCCTCAATAACATTTCTACCTGCATTTTTCTTTAATAATAAAGCTCCTCCAGCAGCACCAAGATTATACATCATTGATAACTTAGGATCTTTGTAATCAAGTAAATCAATATTTCTATAACCACCAGCTATTAAGATAGTATTATATTCCTGATTTCCTAGAAGGAGGTCTTTAGCCATCTGTAAAGCAGCTACTGTAGTACCGCAACGCTGTTGGACATCAATTGCCCAGGCATTTGTTGCACCTACCTGTTCCTGGATATAAATACTGGAAGTAGTTAAGGGGTATTCTTTCCATTCCTCGCCTATTCCTAAAACTATATCAATTTCTTTAGGGTCAATTTCTGCACTTTTAATTGCATCTCTAGCAGCAGAAACACCCATAGCCTGAGTACCATCCCTGTCTCCAGGAATCACCTTTTGATTAATCCCTAATTTTTCTCTGATAGCCCATTCTTCCCAATTACCATCAGTTCTATCAGAAATTTCTTTAGCATTCATTCTTTCAGATGGCAAATAGACACCTACACCTATTATGCCTACATGTTCTTTATTGTTTTTTTTCATATTCTATGCCTCCTTAATTTGTACAGAAAAGGGCCCGACATCGGGCCCTTGCCAGGAGTAATTTTAATTAAAATTCCATAAAATCTGTTACCTGTTCAAAGAAATATTCTCCATCTTCTTCAACAACTTTACTGACTGCCATAAATGTAACTCCCTGCCTAACACCAGGTTCAAATGATATCTCAGCAGCTAATCCATCTGTAAACTCCAAATTATTCATTGATTCAATATAATTTTCCCAGGTTATATCTCCTTCTAGATTTCTTAATCCTGCTACAAATGTTTCACCGGCAACCCAACCTGCCATTGTATAAGCATTTAAGTTACTTTCAGGATAATATTCTTCCATAGCATTAACTAAAGGAGATAAACTTTCATCATCTACATCAAGCCAGCCCATTACATGAAGATTAAGAACAGCATTTGGAGCTGTTTCTGAAGGCTTAATTGTGGCTAAAAAACTAGCATCGGCATTTGAATAAGTTGTTAACATCGGAACATCTAAACCATAATCTTCTGCTGCTCTTACAATTAGTGAAGCAGCCTGCGAAAGACTAAATACAATTACCATATCAGGGTCTTGAACTAAAATTCTTTGCATTTGAGCAGTATAATCTGACTCATTTGGATTGTGAGAAATAACGGCATCTTCATTAAGATAATCTTCCATGCCCATTTCAGCTAATCCTTCTCTAATACCCTCAATACCATCACGTCCAACATCATCATTCTGATATAAAACTGCAATATTTTCTGCTTCAAAATGTTCTACTGCATACTTAGCCATCAGTTTACCTTCATAAACATAATTTGGCTGAACAGGAAAAAAGTTTTCGCCTAGTTCAGTTAATTCTGTAGCTCCAGAGCCAAAGTAAACTGATGGAATTCCAGAGTCTTTAACTAATTGCGCAGAAGAAATAACCCCTGGAGTTCCTAGCTGTCCGACAATTGCAAATACTTCTTCATCATAAATTAGTTCTTCAACATAGTCCCTTGCCTGGGCTGGATCAAATTCATCATCTTTTTGAATTAACTCAATTTCTCTGCCAAGTACACCACTCTCATCATTAACTGTTTGAAAATAAGCTCTCATACCCTCATAATAAGGCTGCCCTATAAAAGCAGCCGGGCCAGATGTTACACCTACTGAGCCTATAGTAATCGTATTGTCATCTACCCCCTGTGATGATGCCATAACCAAACCAGGCAGTAATAATGCTGCCATCAAAATCATAACTCCAATTTTACTTAACTTCTTTAACATTTTAACTCCTCCTTTAATTTAATAAATAACTCTTATCTATTTATATTAATGCTTGCTGCCTAGATAAGCCTCTATTACCTTCTCGTCACTTGCCAGATCATTTGCTTTGCCCGAATGTACAATTTCGCCTGTTTCTAAAATATAAGCCCTATTTGCCACTTTTAATGCCATATTAGCATTCTGTTCCACCAGTAGAATGGTTACCCCTTCAGAATTAATTTTATTAATGATCTTAAAAATATCTTTAACGATTAATGGAGCTAAACCCAGTGAAGGTTCATCAAGCATTAAAAGTTCTGGTTCAGCCATTAAACCTCTTGCGATAGCAAGCATCTGTTGTTCTCCACCTGATAATGTTCCCCCCTGTTGTTGACTTCTTTCAGATAAAACAGGAAAATATTCATAAATATCACCAAGTTTTTCTCTCCAGTCAACTGATTTTCTAATTCTATAGGCTCCAATTTTAAGATTTTCTTCTACAGTTAAAGTTGGAAATATCTGTCTCCCTTCAGGAATATGAATAATTCCCTGATCCACAATTTTTTCAGGCTCAATCCCGGTTATTATATTATTTTTAAAAAATACATCACCTTCCCCTGGCTCTAGCAGGCCTGATATCACTTTTAATGTTGAAGATTTTCCTGCTCCATTAGCCCCTAATAAGGAAACGATTTCACCCTTTTTTACTTCCAGATTTATATTACTAAGAGCGTTTATATTACCATAATAAGCTGAAATATTACTTAATTTTAACATTATAGTTCATCATCCCCCCCTAGATAAGCTTCCTGAACTTCAGGACTCGCCTGAATTTCTTTAGGGGTTCCCTGCATAATAGATTTACCAAAGTTAATTGCCACTATCTCATCACATATATCCATGACTAATCCCATATCATGCTCAACTAAAAATATTGTAAGCTTAAATTCATCTCTAATTTTAATTAGAAGCTCTGATAATTTATCTGTTTCAGAGTCATTCATTCCAGCTGCCGGTTCATCTAATAAGATGATTTCTGGCTCAGACATTAAAACTCTTCCTAATTCTAATAATTTCTGAACCCCATATGGTTGAGAATCTGCAAACTGATCAACTAATTTTTCTAAACCAAGAAAGCGTAAAATCTTCATAGCTTTTTGCTTTGCTTTGTTCTCTTTCTTTTTAAACCCTGGTAATCTAAATCCTTCTAATAAAAAATTAGTTTTAATATTATTATGAGCTCCAACCAACATATTATCTAAAACAGACATCTTACCAAATAGTTCTACATTCTGAAAAGTTCTGGCCAGTCCCAGACCTATCACCTGATGAGTATTATAATCAAGCAGATTTACTTCATTATCATTTGTTTTTAAAATAACCTCTCCCTCTTCAGGATCGTAAAACCTTGTAATTGAATTAAAAACAGTCGTCTTACCTGCTCCATTTGGGCCAATTAAACCAAATATACTTCCCTCTTCAACCTTAAAGCTTAAATTATCTACTGCAACTAAGCCACCAAATTTTTTAGTCATATTCTTAACTTCTAATATTTTCATATTTAATCATCCCTGCCTGAACTGCCAGTATTTAACCTCTTATAATAAAACGGCTGAATAATCTTATAATCAAACCAGTTATAAATACCTATAGGCATAAATCTAATAACCAAGATCATTGCCAGCCCGGTTAATATAAAATTTATATTAGTAATTCCTCCAATAATAGGTAAATCCTGAACCAGTCTAGGTACTAACACTAAAAAACCGGCTCCAGTAATTGAACCCCCAATTGAAGCTAAACCTCCAATTACAACCATAGCAAGCATATCCAAAGAAAGCTCTGCTCCCCAGGTAGAAGGATGCACATATCTTTCAGCATAGGCATATAAAGATCCTGCCAGACCAACATAGAAAGCACTTAAAGCAAATGCTATTAATTTATATTTGAGTAAACTAACCCCCATTGCCCTGGCAGCATGACTACTATCCCTCATTGCTGATAGTGCTCTCCCGGTTTTAGATCTTATTAAATTATAAGTAAATAATACTACTAAAAATAGAATTACAGTTGATAATAAAAGATAATGTCTGGAATTATTAAAAGCAAATCCAAATATTTCAGGTCTGCTCAAGCGGGCTCCTGAAAAACCATTAGTAAACCAGACCCACTCTCTAAAAACAAATTCAATAGTAACACCTATACCCAGGGTGGCTATAGCTAGATATAACCTCTCTAATCTTAAGGCCACCAGTCCTAGAATAATTCCAAATGCCATTGGCACTAAACCTGATAAGAATAAAGTTGGTAAAAATCCCAGCCCATAATTATTACTAATAAATGCAGTCAAATAAGCTCCAAAGCCCATGAAAGCAGCATGCCCTAAAGAAATTTGGCCTGCATAACCAAGCAAAATATTAAAACCTATTGCCACAATACTAAAATATACAACTCTAATTAAAAGATTAACTGTTCTACTAGCTAATAAATCTAATTGTAAATCAATAAATACAATTAACATAAAAATTATTGTCCCTAAAATATATTTGAAATAAGGATTTTTATTAAATGATTTGATAATGTCCATACTTACACCTTCTTTTTCGGTATTTTACCGAAGAGTCCATAGGGCTTAAAAATAAGAATTATAATTAAAAAACCATATACTATTACTGTTTGCCAGTTAGTCGATATATAATAACCTACCAGGTTATCTAATATTCCAATCATTAACCCACCTATAACCGGGCCTACAAAAGATGTGAATCCTCCCAGGACAGCGGCAATAAAAGATTTAAGATGGACATCTGCCATCATTCCTGTATAAACATTGGTTGCCGGCGCAATCATTAAACCTGCTATAGCCCCCATCATTGTCGCCATAATCCAGGTAAAGGCAGTTACTTTTTTAGTAGGAACACCCATTAATTTTGCAACTTTATCATTTTGGGCTGTTGCCCGGATTGCTACTCCAAACATGGTGAATTTAATCATATAAAATAATATAAGCATAATCACAATAGCAATACCTATCACAAAAAATGAATGGGGTCTTATAATCATATTACTAATTCTTATATGGCCAGAAATAGCTCTTTGCATATAATATGAATCTGTACCAAAAATTGCACCTGCTGAACCATTAACAATTAAGATTAACCCCAGTGTTACTATCATTTTTCCAAGTAAAGAACTGTCGCTTGTTGGCCTGATAAAAATTCTTTCAACTAAAAATCCAAAGATTGCAGAAAAAATTAAGGCACCTATAAAAGCTGCAATGTAAGGGTATGGAAATCCGGCATTTGCACTATAAACCCAGATAGTATAAGTAACAAAGGTACTAAACATTGCCATCTCTCCCTGGGCAAAGTTAGTAACATCTGAGACTCTATAAATTAAAACAACACCTAAAGCTGCTAGAGCATATAGGCTGCCAGTTTCTATACCACCAAAGATATTCTGTAGAAATATTTGCCAGTGCATAAAAAAACCTCCTATCAATCATCCTTAATAACATCATATACTATAGAAGTTTCAAAATAGTTACAAAAGAGTTACTTTAATTGGTGATTTATTAGTAACAGATTTGTAACTGAGTCTGTTATAATAAAAGTAGAGAATAATTAATCACTTTAAAGGGGGAATTTTTGTGAATAAAACCAAAGTGAAAACTGGAGAAGAGATAGCTTATAGAGAAAGAGAAGGTACCGGGGAAAAACTGGTATTAATCCATGGCAATATGACATCTTCAAAACACTGGGATATCTTAATGGAAAATCTACCTGCTGACTATTATCTGCTAGCACCTGATATGAGAGGATTTGGTAAATCAACTTATAATAATCGTTTTGATTCCCTTGAAGAATTAGCCCTTGACCTGATTGATCTTTTAGATCAGAAGAACTTTGAAAGCTTTAATCTTATTGGCTGGTCAACTGGTGGTGGAGTAGCAATGGAAATTGCAGCCAGAATGCCAGACCAGGTAAAAAAATTAATACTTTTAGAATCTGTTAGTACAAGAGGTTATCCAATTTTAAAAAAAGATGAAAAAGGTCAGCCGGTTCCTGGAGAATTATTAAAAACAAAAGAAGAAATTGCCAGTGACCCAGTTCAAGTTTTACCTGTATTGAATGCCCAGGAAAATAATGATAAAGAAACGATGCGGAAGATCTGGAATTCTTTAATCTATACTGATAATAAACCTGAAGAAGAAAAATACGAAGAATATCTTGAAGATATGATGACCCAGAGAAATTTAATCGATGTAGATTATGCCCTGGCTAATTTTAATATAAGCAATCAGCATAATGGTTTACAGCCAGGAAATAATAAAGCAGAAAAAATATCTGCGCCGACCTTAATACTTCAGGGAGATCAGGATAAAGTTGTTCCAATGAGTATGGCCGAAGCAATCAAAGAAGATCTAGGAGATAATGCAAAAATTCAGATACTTAAAAATTGCGGCCATTCTCCTTTAATAGATGATATGGATCAATTGATTGAAGCTATAACTAAATTCTTATAAAGTATAAAAAGCTGCCGTATTAATGCGGCAGCTAATTATTTATAAGCTCATTATAAATTTCCTGGATATTTTCTCCTGGTTTGACCGATATTTCATCTGCAAGTACTCGCTCACATCTCTTATATGTTTTAATAGCCATTGAACGGCGATTTAATTTTAAATAAGAGAGCATTAAATAGTAATAAGCTTTCTCCCAGGCCAGATCGACCTGTAAAACTTCATTACAATAACTAATACAGGCTTCATATTTTCCCTGTTTATAATAATAAGATATAACCTTATCCATAGTATTTAAATATAAATTTTTAAGTCTCTCCCGTTCATCAACTGCAAATATATAGTAATCTTCGTTTTCTAAAAAATCACCTTGATAAAGACCTATTGCTTCTAGATAATAATCTATTTCTTCCTCTCCATTAACAGCATTCTGGCCCTTTGAAATTAAAGATTCAAATTCTTCAACATCATAATAGTAACCGGCTTCAGGATTTAAACCATAATGAGTATTCCTCCGATTTATAAAGAATGGTTTCTGCCTGGGTTTTCGTTCTGGCTCAAGGGTATTTTTTAATGAGTTTAATACAACTTTAAAACTTTGTTCTGCGCTCTCAAGATCTGAATCTGGCCACAATTTATCACAGATATAATCTCTTGAAAGCATGTCCTTCCAGTTAATGATAAATAATAGAAATAGCTCTCTGGCTTTTTCCCTTTTCCATTCATCTTTGGTGATTTCTTCGTAACCTCTAAATAATTTCAATTTACCTAAAGCCCTTATTTTTAAAGTATAACCTGGATGATGCTCAAGCCCGGCATAACCTAATTCTGCAAGAATTGATTTCGCAAAGGCTGACTCTTTATCTGAATTCTTCAGTGACAATAATACTGGAATTATAATATCTGGATCTCTTGAAGTAAAAAATGTTGGTTTCTTTAATATTTCTACAAAATCAAATTTTTCTACTAAATCTATTAACTCCTTCGTTCTGGACAGCTTTTCTTTCTTAAAACCAAGTTCATTATAGGCTATTGCCAGCCAATAATTGGCTACAATCTGAACATAAATATCATAAAGATCATAACTAAAATCCAGGGCAGATTGAAAACTGATTCTGGCCTCTTTAAAGTTACTCTGTTTATACTGGTTAATTCCTAAAGTAATATAAATTAAACTGCCAAGCCATTTATCTCCTGAATCAAGAGTGATTTCAAGGGCTTTTTCAGCCAGCTCCTGACCTTTTACTGGATTACCATAAAATGCTTCAAGAAGAGCTTCACCCATTAAAGGCTCACTTAAGCCTCTTTCAACTCCTATTTCTTCTATTAATTCTATTGATCTTGCGTAAGCTTTTCTTGCTTTATTAACTTTTCTTTCTCCATTAAGCTGATAGGCATGACCCAGACGCATCTGCACTACTGCAGATGTAAAGGTTGATGGAAAATTATCAACCAGTTCTTTACCTGATAATGCAGTTGCTAAAGCCTGTTCTTTTCTGCCTAAAAAAGCATTGATCAATGATAATAATAAAACTGTTTCTCTATGTGATTTTGGAATTATATTCGATTGGTCTTTATTTGAATTCACCTGTCGTTCAAGGCTTTCAAGGGCTTCATTTAATCTGCCAGTTCTTAATTTAACTCTGGCGTTAAAGTTATTATCATTTTTAGAATTAGTAGAAACTTTTTCAGCCCTTTCCCTGAATTCTTCTGCTGCCTGATAATTTCCTTCATTTATTTTATTTTCGGCCATTAAATAAAGTAAATTGGCTTCCTGCCAGGGATTATCTTCATCTTTGAGTTCTAAAGCTGATTTTAGATATTTATCTGCTTCATTTGGCTGTACTGTATCTAAATAGATCATAGCTAACTTTTCTAAAACTCTAATTATATCTTTTTTATCACCTTTTTCTTTAAATAATTTTTCTGCTTCATGGTAAGAATTTAATGCTCCATTGAAGTCACTTTTTAGCCTGTAGATATCCCCCTGGTACAGGTAAAGCTCTGGGTTCTGGTTTAAATATTTTTCTGGAAGAGCATCCAGAGACTGCTGAAGAGTTTCTATTCTACCTTTTTCTAATAATTTATCAGCAGATTCAAGAATTAATTTTGCAGATTTATCATATTTTTTGGCTTTTAAACTATGAAATATGGCATGGCCTATTAAGCCCTTTGCTTCAGTTATTTCTGCCGCTCTTTGATGCAAATCTTTAAGTTCATATTCTTTTTTTGCCTCCCCCTGCAGAAAATCCTGGAAAAGACTATGATATCTATATTGCTTACTGCCATACTTACTTATGAAAATACTGTTTTCTTCAAGATCTTTTAAAAATTCCTGGCGGTAATTTCCACTTACTAATTGATTAATAATATCAAGATCAAGCACCTGTAGAACTGAAGTTTTATATAAAAAATCTAGTTTCTCTTTATTTAAGTCTTCTAGAACTTCCTGGGTTAAATATTGGAATAAAAGTTTTAAGGAAGGGGTATCAAAATCAATAATTTTATTAATGGATTGCCCGGTTTCCAGACTTCTACCAATCAGGTCAATAGCTATAATCCAGCCCTCTGATCTCTTATAAATCTTATTGATTTCCTTCTTTGATAAAGTTAAATTATACTGATTCTGCAAAAATATTTTAATTTCTGTTTTTTCAAGGCTAAAGTCTTCAGAATTTATAATATGAACTTGATTTTTTAACTGCCAGTTAATAAAATCTGGAAACTTTATTCCGGTTCTTCCAGATAAGACAAGATGAAAGTTTGCTGGCATATGCTTTATAAAATAATTCAATAAATTTATGATCTGATCATTATTTTCTAAAAGATGTATATCATCAACTATATAGTAAAACTCCTGATCAATACTTTCCAGAATTTCATTTATTAATAGCTCCAGACTACTCTTTAAATTAAATTGCTGTTCAAGATTATTATCTAAAAAATTAAGAGCTGTCTTGCCTGTCTTTTGATCTACATAATTTATTGCTGAAATAAAATTCTGAATAAAGATGCTTGGATCTCTATCGAACTCATCCACACTATACCAGGCATAATCATCTTCTAGCTGATAGGTTCTAAAATAATCAGCAAGCATTGTACTTTTGCCATAACCTGGACCGGCCTTAATTACAGTTAAAGGAAATAAAGATATCCTATCAAATTCATTTTTTAAATTATCCTTAATCCAGGTCTCTCGTTGCAGATATGGAGGTATAAATCTTGTTTTTAAAATTGTATTAGACATTTATTCTCACCCTAATAATTTATATTCTAGATATAGTCTCTTTTTCCCTCCAAAACCAGGCATAAATTTTGAAAACTTCTGGAATTGAAAATAAACTTTAACTTAATAAATGACCAGAAGATTAGCTCCTGGCCATTCTTTTAAGCTATTTATTTAAAATTTTCTCTCTGCATTTTTCCTGACTTTTTTGCTGTACATCATC